>JASLRF010000413.1 GCA_030744095.1 Pirellulaceae bacterium
AAGAGACGCTGAGCAAGGCCCGCGGCCTGCTCAAGGCAATCGAGATCACCGAGGCACGGGCTGGCGGAACCTCAACGTCGTAGACGTCTGCAATTCGGTGAAGGGCGGCACGGCTATGTGGTCTGCATTTCAGTGACTTCGCCTGCATGGTCGGCCACAGCGTTGGCTATGGTGTCGCACGCACCCACGCAGTGCCGTTGCGTGGCGAGCAGTGCGTCCAGCTGTATTTGCGGCGGCAACTCCACCAACACTGCGTTGCCATCGATTCTCACCGGAAAGATCTTGATGGAAAAGTCGTCACCCGACAGGCACTCGCCGGTTTGCAACGAGAAGGGCTTTTTGTGCAACGGGCAGGAAATCTTGGGGGCCTCTCCCGCGCTGCCGACGATGCCGCGAGAGAGCACAAACGCGTTCTTGTGTGGGCACATGTTTTGGCAGGCATACCACTGACCTCGGCTGGTGAAGTTGAAGACGGCGATCTGCACTTTGCCGTACTTGATCGCGGCACCACCATTCTCGGGGAAATCCGCCGTTCTGCCGACGTTGACCCATTTCTTGAGGGACGGGCGTGGCGGATTTGAATCGTCAGTGGGCGGAGGTGGATCGAGGGCGCCGCCTGGCAAACCGCCGTCCGGCGCGCCGACATACGATCCAAGATCGGAAATTGGCACGAAGTCCTTCGGCCAGTCGGCTGGCCGTCGTTGATTCCGTTCGGCCACGACTTCGATGCCTTGCTCGGTTTCGTCCGTGTCAACGAATTGGCGAAACAACTTGCATTTTTCGGGATCGTTGACGACCTCCTTCCATTCGCATTTGTAAGTATCGACGAGGTACTGCATTTGTGTTTCGAGTTCTTCACAGAGGCCGAGGCTGTCTTCGATCACGACGTTCTTCAGCTGTTGGATGCCGCCTTCCAAATTCTCAAGCCAAACAGCCGTCCGCGCCAGTTTGTCGGCCGTGCGAATATAGTAGATCATGAACCGGTCGATGTACTTGACCGCCGTCGCCTCGTCGATGTCCGTGGCCAGCATCTCGGCGTGTCGTGGTTTTGCCCCGCCATTTCCACCGACGTACAAGTTGTAGCCGTTCTCCGTGGCGACCAGTCCGATATCTTTGCACTGTGCCTCGGCACATTCCCGAATGCAGCCGGAAACGGCCATTTTCATTTTGTGTGGAGAACGGATGCCTCGGTAACGTTGTTCCAGGCGGATCGCAAAGCCTACCGAGTCCTGGACACCGTACCGGCACCAAGTCGTCCCAACGCAGCTCTTTACCGTCCGCAGCGATTTACCGTAAGCATGGCCACTTTCGAATCCGGCGTTGACCAGTTCTTCCCAGATCGCGGGCAGCTGCTGAACCTGCGCGCCAAACAGATCGACACGCTGACCGCCCGTGATTTTGGTGTACAGACCAAACCTCTTCGCGACGCGACCGAGCGTTATCAGTTTATCGGGTGTGATCTCACCGCCGGGCACTCGAGGAACTACGGAATACAGGCCGCCGCGCTGCACGTTGGCCAGAAATCGATCGTTGGTGTCTTGCAACGTCCAATGCGTGGGTTCGGTGATTTGTTCGTTCCAGAGGCTTGCCAGGATCGAAGTCACTGTGGGCTTGCAAATCTCGCAACCGTCGCCCCTGCCGTGGCTGTGGATCAACGCCTCAAAGTTTCGGATTTGTTTCACCTGGACGATCTCGAACAGCTCTTGACGTGTGTAGGCGAAGTGTTCGCACAAGTCCATGTCGACCGTTTTGCCGGCCGCCACAAGTTCCGTGTTGAGAATATCAGTCAGCAAAGGCACGCATCCGCCACACCCTGTGCCGGCTTGGGTACATGCCTTGACATCGCCAAGCGTCACGAGGTTGTTATCGCGAATCGCCGCACAGATCTGGCCCTTGGTGACGTTGTTACAGGAACAGACTTGTCCGTCATCGGAGATTGAATCCGCACCCAACGCACCGCCGCCGCCGCTTCCGGCGATCAAAATGCCCGGAGCACAGGGGAGGGGATCCGGGTTCTTGGCCAGTGCTGACAGAAGGGCGTAGTCCGCGGCATCACCCACCAAGACGCCGCCTAGCAACCGTGTCCCGCTCAGATCGAACAACAGCTTCCTGTAAACTCCACCAAACGGATCTTCATAGAGCAGCGGTTGTGCGCGTTCGGGGCCGGCTTCGTAGTCTCCGAAGCTGGCAACATCCACACCCATCAATTTCAGTTTCGTCGATAGGTCGCTGCTGGTGAATGACATCTGCCGGTCGCAGAGATTGCCGGCTACGATTTCAGCCATCTCGTAGCCTGGTGCGACCAGGCCGTAGATCATACTGTCGTGCAAGGCGACTTCGCCGATGGCGAAGATGCTAGGATCCGAGGTTTGCAGGGTGTCGTTGACGATCACCCCACCTCGCTGGCCCACGTCAATGCCGCAATCACGCGCGAGTTCATCACGCGGACGGATGCCGGCCGAAATAATGATCATGTCGACGTCCAGGACTTCGTCGTCCACGAAGACCATCCGTTGGACACGACCGTCACCCTGAATCTCCTTGGTCGCCTTGTTCAAGTGGACTCGAACACCCAAGTTTTCGATTTCGCGGACGAGCAGTCGCGAACCGGCATCATCGACCTGTCGGGGCATCAACCGCGGCGCGAATTCAATCACATGCGTTTCAAGGCCCAAATCGTAGGTGGCTTTGGCGGCTTCGAGCCCCAGTAGGCCGCCACCGATCACGGCAGCGCACCGGACCTTTTTCCCGAACGCCATGATTCGTTGCAGGTCTTCGATGGTCCGATAAACAAAGACGCCGCGCAGCTTGACGCCTTCGATCGGCGGCACGAAGGGGTATGAGCCTGTGGCCAGCACCACGTGGTCGTACGCGATCGACCGGTCATTGTCTGAGTGCACGATCCGTTGCTTTCGGTCGATGCGATTGGCTCGATCTCCAATATGAATATCGACGCCGTTGCGCCGGTACCACTCGAGATTCGCCAACATCAGTTTCTCGGCGTCGCGATGGGCGAAGAACGAAGTCAGCCCGACGCGGTCGTAGGCGGCCCGCGGTTCTTCGCAAAACGTGATGATTCGGTAATGTCTCGACTCGTCGAATTCGACGAGTTTTTCGCAGAAACGATGGCCGACCATTCCGTTGCCGATTACGACAATCGTCTCAGCGTTCTTGGTGATCATGGGTCCTCTTGCTGTTATCGGGCTAGCAACAGCTCGGCGAACGATTGCGAGCTGCTCTTGGGATTGACTTGAAACATCGAGTGACCGTCAGCGCACGCAACTATCGAGGCTGTGCCTCGGACCGGCGCGAGCTATCGCTCGATTGTGGCGACCTGCTCCCCGACCAACCTGCGGTCGGTGCCCGTCGCTAGAGACTTGGCTCATATCTAAAGAACAACCAGATACAAGCCTTCTAGTGCGGACAAGTTGGGACACAAGTCGCAGTGCACGCAGCGCGCGCCAGCTGCCAACGGCTGGAGAGGGAGCCGTTGTGTAAGGGTTTGATTTCTTGCTCGAATGCAAACTGCGTGCCACGGACAGATCGCGCCTGGTGAGCCTGCTACGTTGATAGGCGAATTGATGTACGCCCTGCGTGCAAACCGATCATGGCAGATGTCCATATTGCTGCTTGTTTAAGCAACCATGGCGCGTCAATCGCGCACCGCCAAGCGTCGCTTGTTCTGTTCCGACGAACTGATTGACCGTATCGCTTCTATGACGTTGGTTTGCTGCGGTTCTCTCCCCATGGCCTCTCTCCCAGGCCGCTGCCGCGTCCGACCAGAGGGCATTAGTCTCTGCGATTGGAGCCCAATCTACCAGATTAACTCCGCGATGATGA
Source organism: Pirellulaceae bacterium (assembly GCA_030744095.1). The sequence continues at coordinate 3,841 of JASLRF010000413.1, forward strand.
ATCGCGGCACCAGGCTGGCACGGTCTTTGCGTTGCCGGGGAAAGAACCACGGCCATCGCAGCCAATGAGGCCGAGACGCTGGAGTTGGAGCCGATATTGACTTGAGGTTCGAGCGACGTCTGACCGCTCGTCTGGGCTTCAACGTCTTCGATTCCCCGTGCTCGCTTGGCCGGCTCCAATGGAGGGAGAGGGCCGGAGGATGTCCGGCTCGGCGGCACGGTTTTTTCTTAGAAGATTCACGATGAGCTCGCATTTTAGCGCCACAAACTCGATTCGTCCGCCCAATCTGCATTTGCCTGTTTGCTGCCGCGCAATAGAATTGTCGGGAATCAATCGATGGGCGACTTGCACAGGAGGATGTGATGGATTGCCGAACGAAGCGCATTGTTGCACTGCTGACGGCAGTTGTCGGATACTGCTTTCTGTCGACGGTTGCGTACGGCGAGAATGAAGTTGCGTCAATTCAGGTGATTCATGACCGCGAGGCTTTTGTCACCACGATCAATGTGCCCTCACGAGACGGATTGGTTTCCTGGACTGACATTTTCCGAGGCGTGTCGCGTGCTCGAGGCTTTGACGATCGGGCGCTTGAGGATTTTGGTTCGCGCGGTGCGTTTCCCATCGACAGCCCGTTTACGCGACCGATCCTGGCGGCGATGAATGCAGCGTTTGCGCCGGACATCCGCTTCCGCATCACGGAGGTTCCGGTGTCTGGCGAGCCATCTCAGTTGCAGATTCGATTGGATCGCAAAGCACTTTTGGCATCGCATCGGGAGATCACGCGACGATTGCGTAATACGGTCAAAGCCAGGATCAAGGTCGCGAGGCCCTACGGTCTACGCTTCGATCGCGAGTGGCAACGAACTGCGTCTGATCAGCCGGTGGTCCTGTTAGTTCACGGGCTGCAGTCCAGCGGTAACCACATGGCGAACTTGTTGGTTCGTCCACGTGCAGCGGGCTTGCCGTGTGGGGTTTTTGACTACCCCAACGATCAACCCATCCAAGACTCGGCCGCGTTGTTGGCGCGCGAACTGCGTGATTTTCGCAAGACGCATCCGGATCGGCGTGTGACGTTGCTCGCTCACTCCATGGGTGGTCTTGTCGCTCGGGCCGTAGTGGAGGATCCGAGATTGAATCCCGGCAACGTCGATCAGTTGATCATGATCTCACCACCGAATCATGGCTCGGTGCTCGCCGAATTTGGCTTCGGTCTCGATCTTTGCGAGTCGGTCCTCGGCGCGGCTCGACGTGATCGTGCTCGCTGGACAACTGCGGCGATCGAAGACGGGCTGGCAGACGCCCAAATCGATTTGCAGCCGGGGTCACCATTCTTGACCGCATTGAACGCTCGGCGCCGCAATCCGCAGGTTCGTTACTCAGTGTTCTTGGGCGATACTGCACAACTGAAGGCGGGCGAGTTGGCTTCGGCCCGCCGGATGCTAGGTAAGGCCGGCGAGTCGAGTCGTTGGGTTCAGTTTTTTGGCAGCCGCGTGGACGAGTGGTTGGCGGATCTAGACGAAGTGATCGATGGACGGGGTGACGGTGCGGTGGCTTTAAAACGCGGTCGTTTGGAAGGTGTGGAGGATACTGTGGTTCGCCACTTCAGCCATCTGAGCTTCAATCAATCGCCAATGACCGGCGACGCCGAACTGGTTCTGGGCGACGTGATGAAACGATTGACGCGCTTTTAATGCGGTCAACAACAGGAATCCGGCCCACAGCAATCGGTAGTGGGCAATTCGGTCTTGATGAAACCGGTTCCCTTAGTTTCGCGCGGATCACGGATCGCATCTTGCCGGCAGTCGAATGGTTCGGCCGTGTCTGCGTTGACCTGCGTGTAGGGCGAGAGGGCGCAGAAGTGTTCCGCGTAAGGCGCATTGGTATAGATGTCGAATGTTTTCTTGCAAACGGCAGTCCGCACACCCCGACGCAGCAGATGGCCATCATCGTCGGTAACGCTTTTCCAGGGGCCCCGGTAGATGACGGCTTGCTTATGATCCTGGCACGGCCCCTCTTTTCCTTTGAAGGCGCGAACCGTGATGCTGCGAAACTCGATGCCCTCGACCGTGGCCCATGGTTCGACCTGTCGCTCGACGATTTCAATTCCGTAAAAGCCTGCTTGCTGGAACTGGACGAGGAACTCAGCCTCCTGATGCGCTCCGCTGATGCAGCCACTCCACAAGGTCGGATCGTTCTGTAGCCGCTCTGGAACGGGCTCGTCGCAAACGATGTCGCTAATGACAGCGCGGCCGCCCGGATGGAGGACGCGGAAGACTTCAGCAAACAGCCGTTGCCGTTCGCGTGGGCTAACCAGGTTCAGGACACAATTCGAAAGCACCACGTCGACCGAATCGCTCTCCACCATCGGCTGTTCCGTGCGCAGTCGCTGCGCATGGTCTTGCGCGCCAAGCCAGTCGTTGGTTGTGGCGATTGGCTGGCTGGCGAGGAAGGACTCGAACTTGTCCAGATCAAGCGCCAGATCCTGAATCCGGCCCCTATGGAATCTGACGTTATGCCAACCGATACGATCGCCGATTTCCTGTTGATACTGGTGAGCCAAAGCCAACATGTCGCTGTTCATGTCGACGCCGATCACACTTCCCTTTTCGCCAACCACTTGTGACGCGATGTAGCAGATCTTCCCGCCACCCGATCCCAAGTCCAAGACAACTTCGCCTGTTTGCACATAGCGAGACGGATCCCCACACCCGTAGTCACGGTCAATCAGCTCTTGGGGCAGCACTTTTAGGAGACTGGTGTCGTATTGAACGGGGCAACACAAAGCTGGTTCGGAGGCCTGTGAAGCGGCAGAATATCGCTGCCCGACCGCGTGTTCGATGTTCAATCCCGTTTCTTTTCCCTGTCCCATCGTACCGCTCATCGACAACTGCTCCTTGCAAACCAGAGAATTCCAAACCAGCACTGACGTTCAACGGAGCGACACAAACGTGACTAACACCGATCCGTTGGCGAACGTCAATGGCGAACATTCATATCGTATCGATGTTGCAGGATATCGCAATTCGGTCTGACGGTTTGTGATGAAGCTTACGTTTTGGTGAGCCAGCCCGCTGAAATCGGTCCATTCCACGGTTTTAGACGGTCGCATCAGTCAACCGCTGCACGAGTAACCCGACTGTTTGTGAAGCGACCAGGCGTGGCTGGCGGAGATGGGTGTCTTGAATCGGGCCGTTGTTTTTGTTCGCGCCACGGTTCAGAATGAATCGTTCGAGACGAAATGGTAGCAGGAGATTCGCTTCGATGATTTACGTAATCGCAGAAATTGAATTGGTCGATGGTAGTCGCGACGACTTTGTGACCCATTTTCGGGCCAATGTCCCCAACGTTTTGGCGGAAGAGGGTTGCTTGGAGTATTCCCCAACGATCGATCTGCAGACCGAACTGACTGCTCAGCCACCCGCCCGTGGTAATTGCCTGACGGTTGTGGAGAGCTGGGAGAGTCTGAAGGCGTTGCAGGCCCATCTTGTCGCGCCTCACATGGTGACGTACCGTGAAAAAGTCAAAGGGATGGTCGTGAAGACGACGTTGCGCGTCTTACATCCGGCCTGATCAGTGGCTCTGGCTAGGTCTAGTGGCCATATTTGCTGAGATGATCCTCTTTTTGGGAAAGACGAGCTGTACGTATGCGTGATGTTGTTTGCCAACTTATCGAAGCGCTCCAGGCCGGTCGGCCGGTCGCTTATTGTCGACTTGTCGAGACACGTGGATCGACGCCGCAAAAGGCTGGTGCTTTGATGCTGGTGTTTTCCGATGGCTCGCAGGCCGGGACGCTTGGCGGCGGCTGTGTGGAAGCGGAAGTCAAACGACGGGCGCTGGTAGTGCTCCAGGATGAAACCGCGAAGGTCGCCACGTTTCAGCTGAATAGCGATTATGGTTGGGACGACGGACTCATTTGCGGTGGCCGGATGAGTATCTTGATCGAACCCATTCAAGCCAGTACGGCACCGGAATATTTTCAGCAACTGTCCGAGTTAGTGGAACGAGGTGCGGGATTTACCGAAGCGATTGTTTTTGATGGGGAGGCGAGCGGCTTGGTCGAAACGGCTTCGTATCTGTTTGACCAGCACGATAAACCCGCCGTTGCGCTGCACGCCTCGATCGACGATCTGCCGGAGCAAGTCGCGGCGGGCTTGCGGCCGCTTGCGACGCGGTCGCGTCCGTATGCCGCGCATGGCGTCGCCTACCTGACGGTGCAGCCTCGCTGTCGACTGGTGATTGTTGGTGGTGGTCATGTTGGCCAGGCCGTGGCCCGATTGGCAGCGGAACTGGAGTTCGATATCTGGGTGGTCGACGACCGACAGGAGTTTACGTCGGCCGAACGATTTCCTTTCGCCCAACGTCGCATTGCTGCGGATATTGAACAGGTCCTGCCGGAACTGGAGATCACGTCTGACACCTATTGTCTGATCGTGACGCGTGGCCACAACCACGATCAGCGTGCGCTATACCACTTGGCTCAACGCGGCGCACGTTACGTTGGCTTGATTGGCAGTCGTCGGAAGATCAAGTTGATCTTTGACGACTTGATTGACGAGGGTATTTCTACCGAATCACTGGCTCGTGTGTATGCGCCATTGGGAATCGAGATTGGATCGCAGACGGTTCCGGAGATTGCAGTCAGTATTTGTGCGGAATTGGTGTCACACCGAAATCGCAACGGTCAGGTCCCCGGCCGTCCCACAGCGGTCGATGTGCAAGGTCTCGGTTGCGAGACTTAGTTGGACACCGCCGCTTTTGAATGTAGCTGCCACGCTCCGCCGTGACGAGGCAGTTAGGATCGTTCGAGGAATTACTGTCCGATCGTCGCCTTTCGCTCCGCGAAAGACGACAATAAAAGATCGAACACTGCTTAATGACGATGGCACACTAGAATAGCATTGTCACAGGCACAACTTCCCGCGTGCTTGGCCATGATGACAAAACGTGATGGCTACCTTTTGATGGTACGTGGTGGCAACCAGCAACTGGAGGCCGTGATGGCCGAACCATGCGTCCACGCTTTTCAGTCATTTGGCATCATCCCGGCCGCCGGGCGTAGTCGACGCATGGGACAGCCGAAGTTAAAGATGCTGTGGGGCGCGATGACGGTGATCGAACAAGTCGTTGCGGCCTGGCGGCGCAGTGGGGTCGACCACGTTGTGGCCGTCGTGCGATCTGATGACTCGGAGCTTGCGGGGCTCTGCCAACGGGCGGGTGCGATCGTCGTGGTGCCCGAGCCGCCGCCGCCGGAAATGAAGGATTCGGTGATGGCGGCCCTGGACGCAATCACGACGCGATTTCATCCTCGCGGCGACGCAGCGTGGCTCCTGGCACCCGCAGACATGCCACGCCTTTCATCCGAGGTGATTGATACGCTGCTTGACGAGCACAGTGGGTCAAATCAGGCGATTCTGGTACCCACGCACGCCACGCTCGCGCATGGCCCATCACGGCAGCCCACCGGTGTGAAGCGAGGGCATCCTGTACTCTTTCCCTGGCCGTTAGCACAAGATGTTGCCAGGTTGAACGAAGACGAAGGGGTAAACGTGTTGTTGGCGCGGAAGCCGACTCGCGAGGTTGCTGTGAACCAGCCGTCAATCCTGGACGATCTAGACACGGTCGATGATTACAGACGCTTGTCGGCCGAAGAGGGACATTTTTGATTGGCCAGCCGGTGACTTCCCTCGATCCCTGCCACTTCATACACTGAGAACGGTCATTTCTCAAGCACTGCTTCGTTGTTTTCCGCTCGATTGAGGCCCATTCGCACGATGAATCCGAGACTTCGCTGGACGGTTTGGATCTGCCTGGCCATTGTGCTGGCAACGTCGCTCACTGGTTGCACAGGATGCAATCAGGACCCTTTAGTCAAGCGAAAAAAAGAACTGGATGACATCGACAAGAAAAAGAAGAAAGAGAAACGCAAGGAAGATTTCGATCTGAAACCGGTCAAGACCGTGCCAGCCGACGAAGTGGCGGTTCGGCCGTTTGCCAAACCGGGGCACTGGCTGACCACGATTCACGAAATCAAAGCCAATAATTTCAATTTCCCGGCGCAGTTGTACACGGGTGCCACCGACAGTCGCGGTCAACCGTACCACGTCGAGTCAACTCACTACGTCCTGCAAGGCTCGCGTCCCGCCAAACTTGCCAAAGGGCAGGGGCGTTTGTTTGAGACGACCTATTTCGTCCCACGCGAGGGGGCGATGCCATCGAAAGTGATCTGGCTGAATCGAGAATTGCGTGCCGCGCGTGGTGGACGCCTCGTCACACCGCCGGATCGCTCGCCAATCACGGCGATGCCAGGCTATCAGTATTATTTCGTGGTGCTCTCCAGTGCGCCCAGTCGGTACGGTTTTCTCCAGCGGTTGACTGCAATGAACACGCCGACAAGCAAGGAATTCGAGGACGAGACGCTGTTGTATTATCGCGTCTTGCAACCGCAGGTTGATCGTTTTGTTCCGCTGCCGTCCAACGCGCTGACGTGGACTTGTATCAGCTATTTGTTACTTGATGACTTGGATCAAAGTCGATTTACGCCGCCGCAAGAACGAGCCCTGTTGGATTGGTTGCATTGGGGCGGCCAGGTGATCATCAGCGGCCCAAATTCGTTGGACAAACTCAAGGGCAGTTTTCTCGAAGACTACTTACCAGCGCAGTCTGGCGACACCATCGAGATCGATCCGGCCGCCATCGAGGAACTCAACGAGCATTGGTCGTTGCCGAGTCATCCACGATCCGGGCGTACACGCAGATTGGAGGTACTGCCGCAGACCCCGATGATTGGTGTCACGTTACACCAACACCCGGACGCTGTCCCGCTGGCCAATACGGCCAATCTGGTGCTTGAGCGACGGATTGGACAGGGGCGAATTGTGGTTTCGTCGTTCTCGCTGACGGATCGTTACTTCATGCAATGGGGAGCCAGCTACGACAGTTTCTTCAACGCTTGTCTGCTGAGAAGACCTCGCCGCGAGTTCATTGGCAATAACACAGGGCTGGAATTGCTGAATACTGTTTGGAAGGATTTTCCTGGTGTTCTCGCCAAGGATCCACGATTGGTTACCACCCAGCGGTACTTCACTCGTGACATCGGTCATGCCCTTGCCAGGAACTCAGTTGCCGTCGAGCCTGGTGAAGAGAAGAACCTGCACGCTTTAGAGGCGTCGGATACTACCGCGGTAAGTGATCCGCGAACCGCAGATAACTCTGTTGCTATGAGGTCATCAAATTCTGCAGAAGGCAATTGGCATTTCGATGGCTATCCTTCCCGCCTTAACTATGGCCTGGGAGCTTGGAATGACCGCAGCGGTGCCTCAGACGCGGCACGGCAATCGCTGGAAGACGCGGCCGGTATTTCGATTCCGCAAAGTGGTTTTGTGTTACGCGTTCTGGCTCTGTACCTTCTGATCCTGGCACCCGTGAACTGGGGGCTGTTTCGCATGATTGGTCGAGTTGAATGGGCGTGGATGGCGGCTCCAGTGATTGCGATTGTGGGCGCCTTTGTCGTTGTTCGAACCGCGCAGTTGGACATTGGGTTCGCTCGTAGTGTTACCGAAGTCGTGGTGGCGGAAGTTCACGGCGACTATCCTCGTGCGCACGTCACGCGGTATTCCGCCATGTATACGTCCCTGTCAACGGGCTACGACTTTGTCTTTGACGACAATTCGGCAGTCGCCCAGCCGTTCGGTTCAGTCGATTTCAGGCCCGATACGGGCGAGTCTGTCCATACTGTGACGATGCACCGCGAAGGCAATTTACGGTTTGGTGGAATACAAGTTATTTCGAATAGCATCGGCTATATGCACTGCGAGCAACATGCCGATTTAGGTGGCGTGTTTTCGTTGACTGGAAACGACACGCAGGGCTTTCAGATCAATAACGGTTCAAAGTTCAGTCTTAAAGGTGCCGGGATCCTTCGAGGTGGACAGCCGAGACGTGTAGCAGGCGCTCGCGTCGACGGACCGGTCCAGGCGGCTTGGGTCGGCGACTTGAAGGCGGGGTCATTTGCACCGCTCACGTTTGTTGATCTGCCCTCGGGCACCAACCAGTTGCCGCAATGGGATGACGCGCTGGCCACGCTCAGTTACAACAGACAGGCCAAAGCGTTGCTGGAGCGGCTCGATGCAAATCACGACAAGGTAATTGATCGACGTGAAGCCGCTGGCGATCCTGAACTATCGGACAAGTTTAATCTCGTTGACATTGACGGAGTACCAGATCAGCCGCCGGATGGCCGCTTGGTAGATGCTGAAATCAAGCATTGGTGCCGCAAGACACGCGCCGGCGAAGTTTCGATCGGCCAACTGGTCGAACTGGCCAGCCAAGGGCTGACACTGGACGAGGGTGAAGTCCGATTGATCGCCTATTCCGATGACGAAATACCCGGCATGACCATTCGTCCCAGTGCGGCTCAAGTCATGCGCCGAACGTTGTTCGTCGTGCACCTGCGTCGCGCCCCGATGTCGCCCGCCGTTCGGGATGTCAATTGCAAGGCGGACTTGACCGATGAAAAGGAACGCAAGCTCGACGAAAAAGACCTAGAAGACCCCAACCAGGATGATGCCGCCCAGGGTAATGCCGGAACTGAACAGGACACAGACGGCAAGGGCGACAAAAAGCCCACCGACGACGGGGCCAATGACTCGAAACCCACTGACTCGAAACCCAGTGACAATTAGCCCGATGGCAATGCAGATATGATCGAACTGATCGACTTTGGCAAGGACTACGGCGATTTTACCGCCGTCGAACGCCTGAATTTGAAGATCGAGGCGCGTGAGATGTTCGGGTTCATCGGACCCAACGGTGCCGGCAAGAGCACGTCAATTCGGTTTCTGGCGACGTTGCTGAAGGCCAGTCGCGGGGAGGGCATCGTCAACGGGTTCAGTGTAACCCGAGATCCAATGAGTGTCCGGCAAAGTGTCGGCTATATGCCGGACAACTTTGGCGTTTACGACGGCATGAAGGTATGGGAATTCCTGGATTTCTTTGCCGTGGCTTATCGGATCGGACGCACGCAACGCAAACGTGTGATCAATGATGTGCTGGAACTCTTGGATTTGGCGCATAAACGAGACGATTTTGTCAATGGTCTGTCTCGCGGTATGAAGCAACGCCTGTGTTTGGCGAAAACGCTGGTACACGATCCTCCGGTCTTGATCTTAGACGAACCGGCTAGCGGTCTCGACCCACGTGCCCGAGTCGAAGTCAAAGCGCTGCTCAAAGAACTGCGGCGGATGGGCAAGACCATTCTGATTTCCAGTCACATTTTGACGGAGCTGGCCGATTGTTGTACATCGATTGGCATTATCGAGCGTGGCCAGTTGTTGATGCATGGTCCGATCGACGACGTACACCGCCGAATTCGCGGTAACCGGATTGTGGTCGTCAAATTTACCGACAAGATGGACTTAGGGCTGACCATTCTGCGCAGTTCGGAAATCACTCGTGACATTCAAATTGACGATCACATGGCCACCGTCGAACTGGAAACGGACGATGACGGTGTTGCCAGTTTGCTGAATCGGCTGATCGGTCAGGGCGTCGGCATTCGTAGCTTTGGCGAAAAAGAACCAACGCTTGAGGACGTGTTTATGCTCGTCACCAAAGGCCTGGTAAGTTGAGCGTGGCATGACATAGCCACCGAGCCAGCGGGATCCATGACGCATCGAATCGCCTGCTTCGGCGGCATCTACAACAACTATTTGGCGCTCGAAGCCGCCATCAGCGACGCGCACGCACGCGGCGTCGACGCGATGTTCTGTCTCGGCGATATGGGTGCCTTCGGCCCGCATCCGGATCGTGTGTTCCCATTGTTGCATGACCATAACATCGCCTGCGTTCAGGGCAATTACGACGATTCTATCGGCAACGCTTTGGATGACTGTCAATGTGGCTATACGGATCCGCGTGACAACCACTTCGCGCAGCTTAGCTACGATTACACGCTGGCCAACACATCCGATTCGAATCGCGCCTTCCTCTGCGACTTGCCCAAGGAAATCCGTTACGAACTGGGGTCGCTTGCCGTGTTGCTTGTCCACGGCAGTCCGCGCAAGACGAACGAATTTCTCTGGGAATCGACGACATCGACGCATTTCCTGTCGTCATTGGCCAAAGCACATTACGCTGATGTGATTGCCGCAACCCACACCGGCATTAAGTGGCACCGACCGCTTGGAGAAGGCCGCCACTTCGTCAATGTTGGTGCATTGGGGCGGCCAGAAAACGACGGCGCGAACCGCGTTTTCTATGCGCTGCTGGAAGAGCAAAACGGGGAGTTTCGCGTCGAATTCGCGCCGGTGCACTACGATTACCAGCGTCTCGCCGCAGAGATGGCCGGCGAGCGTTTGCCCGAGGAGTTCATTGAAGCAATCGTCACAGGCTGGTGGACTACATGTCTGGAGGTCCTTCCCAGCAAAGAACGCCGCTGTGGCAAACATTAGGGAACATCGATGTTCGATGTTCAGCTCTGCGTCAGTAGCGCCGATTGATTTGAAGTAGGAATTCGGCGTCGAACGGCCGATTCGCGCCATCGAGCAACGGGAGGACCGCCGCGGCACGAAACTCGGTCATCCCGATTTGAGCCTGCACGCCCATCGCCATGTTCAGGTTGTTGTAAGCATTTGCAGAATCGCGCAGGTTATAGGAATTGGTTAGTGCGTTGATCGTGACGCGGTCGCTGTCGTCCAGTGACGTCGTATGGTGCAGCTCGAGCAGCGCCGCCAGCCCTTTCAAATACGAGGCGTCGGGATTCTGATAGAGCCAGTGTGCCGCCGAGAGACTGAGGAATAGCAATTCCCGTTCGTCAAACTGTCCAATAAAACTGCCATTAGAGGGTGTAAATACCTCGATTTCGTTGCCGTTGAGCGGAATGTCCAGCTGTGCGAATGCCTGGACCACGCAGTTGTCTGTCGGTGTAAACAGCAGACCCAGATAGGGGAGCGCGTGGTATGCATCGTTGGCAACGACAACTTCGGCGTTTGGCAACACGACATGGCCATCGCTGCCGGTCGGCGTGTCGATCCCCACTCCTACTCCCAAAGCCATCGCATCCGTTTCATACCATAGGTGCTTGAGCAGAAGGGATGTGTTACCAAGCCGGCCATTGGTTAGTGTGAAATCCGTTGTCGCGGTGTCGAAGCGACTCATCGCTGGCAACCGCACGTCGATCGCCCACTGTCCATCAAAAAATGTCTTTTCGAACCCAATTGTCATCCGATCCAGGTTTAAGATGTTCCGCGTGTCACCAACAATGGGGTGCGCCGTTTCGACAGCGAGGGCGTT
>JASLRF010000414.1 GCA_030744095.1 Pirellulaceae bacterium
CGTCGACAAGATCAAATCCTGCATCCCTTGATCCCAATGTCAAAAACTACATGATTTCAAGGGCCAGGACGGTAAACTGGCGCTGTCCAACTAGCGAGGCTGTGCCTCGGACCGACGCGAGCTATCGCTTGGTTGCGGCGACTCGCTCTCCGACCAACCTGCGGTCGGTGCCCGTCGCTTAGAATGTGACTCATCTGTACAGATTAACCTGATACAAGCTTTCTAGCCTGCGTTCTCTTCGGAGCCTAGGTCTTGTCTGACGGCTCATCGATCCAGCGGGCGAATCCAAACGTTTCGGAAACGCACGGGACTACCGTGGCCTTGCAGAACCAGGGGGAGTTTTGCCGAGTGGGCTCGATAGGGGACGATCTGGCGGTGGGCCATCGGACCCATAATTTCCTGGTTGAGGTGGACCATGATACGGTTGTGCAGCATGGTGACGGTCGCCCGTCGGATAAGCTTGTCGCCCTCGAACACCGGCGACGTGAACAGAATATCGAACGATTGCCACTCGCCTGGTGCGCGGCAGGCGTTGACCAGCGGTGGCGTTTGACCGTAGATCGAAGCCGCCTGACCGTCGGGATAAATCTGCTCGGGGTTCGAGGCGTGCGAGTCGAAGATCTGTATTTCGTAGAGACCCATCAGGATTACTCCGCTGTTGCCGCGGGCCATCATGCGAACGGGTGGCGTGGTGGGGGCCATCCATTCGACGTGAAGCTGGCAGTCGCCGAAGGCATCTTTCGTTTCCAGCGAACCGTCGCCCGCCTCGACGGAGCCGTCGGCCGTTTTCCACGACGCGTCTTTCCATTTCGAGAGATCCTTGCCATCAAAAAGCACGATCGCGTCCGAGGGCGGCCTGCCCGATTTGCCTGGAGCACCCGGCGTGACTTGTGTGGGAATGGGTCGGTCGACGTCGTGCACGTGGTACTTGCCGCCAGTCGCGGGCAATAGGGGCGTGTCCTGGTAGCCGACGATTGTGCCGGACTCAGTCTTCCTGGTAAGTAGCTCGTTGGCAGCGGCAACGCTCACCACGCATGTCGAACCGAGCAAGGTGATTAGGGCGAGATAACTTGCGGGCTTGTTCACGGGAGTCTCCTTCTTGTTGTTGCGGTCGAGATTCACGGCCTGCCCCGCCCGAAAACTCCGTCCGCACTTGCCACAAACGACTTATGCGATTTGAGATTCTACAAGCCCCAAGCTCTTCTCGCCACTTGTCACGGGTGGTGAACACTGCTTCCGGGAAATCGCTTACTGCCAGCAGTTCACAGCGAGCCTAGTGACCAGACGCGATTGCGATTGAAGTGCGTAGAGGCTACCATAAACAGCACCTTCTCATCTCCAACGACGTGCAAATCAACGCATGTTTTCCAACGATTCGGAATCCGACCTTATTCGACAAGCGACGCTCGGGGACCGTGGCGCGCTAGCGCAGTTGTTGTTCGATCATCATGGTGTGTTGCAGCGGCACATTGACCGCCGCCTCTCAGCAGGTCCGCCAGGCGTCGTTCTGGCCGAAGATATATTGCAGCAGACGTTTGTTCGCGCGGCGCGCGGCATTGCGTCCTTCGAAGGAGATATGTCAGGGTTTCGCGCTTGGCTGACGACCATCGCCACGAATCTCATTCTTGATGCGCAGAAGCGTCAACGTCGCGAGCGGCGCGCACCGGCGTGGAAGGATCCGCCCGCGACACTCTCTGATGATGGTTCATTTGCACAGGTCGTCGAACGCTTGGCGAGCGATGTCACGCCGCCCGTTGGTCGGGTCGAGCGGCGTGAGAGCATTCTCAGGATGCAGACGGCCATCGCGAGTCTATCGCCCGAGCATCGCGAAGTGATTCAACGATATTACTTGCTTGACCAGTCGCTTCAAGAAATCGCCGCGGCCATGGGACGCACCAAAGAGGCAGTTCGTGGACTGTGCTATCGAGCCAGGAAGGACCTTCGCGAGATCATGGGAGGCTCGTCGCTGTTCTTTAGCAGCTGAGGCTCTAATAATGGAGGCTCTGGCAAATGGGGTCTCTAACAGTTGAGGACCGTGGGAGGAACAACTTCGGGATGGTGTGAGGATTCGGAGGCAAGTTGAAACCGCCAACTCACAAATCCTGCTATCGAAGATCCTTCACGGCGTTGTGCTGCCGCCCTTCGAGATAATCACATTCAATGTCAACAACTTCGTCCAGCAAAGCAAGACGTGTTGATCGATGCGAGCTGATTCGCCGCGTCCTGGTCGAGCTTGCGGAACGGCGGAGTCGGGGGGAGTTGATTAGTGAGGCGAGAGTCTTGTCCTCGCATCCAGAGTTGCTGCCCGACTTGCAGGAAGAACTGATCAAGCTGCGCCAGATTTGGACTGCATTGGATACTGTCGACACGGTTGGCAGTCGGCAGGCGCTGGAACGTTTGGAGCAGGACTTGGAGCAAGATCAGCTGAACGTGTCTGACACGTCAAGCCTTGCGGCTCCCCGTTCGCAAGACAAGCCGCCAGGGCGCCAAAGTCAATTGCGTCTCCCTCTTCTTAACGCGGCTGAAGAAGAAGGCGGCGCGGTCACGCGGCGGGTTGGCCGGTACCGCGTGAAAGGGCTGCTCGGCCAAGGTGGCTTTGGACGAGTTTATCTGGCGGCTGATGAAGAATTGGCGCGGGACGTTGCGATCAAGATCCCCCACGCGAATCGCGTTGCGGATTCTGAAGCGATTGACGAGTTTATCACCGAAGCACGCGTCATCGCGCGACTCGACCACCCCAATATTGTGCCTGTGTTCGATGTCGGCAGGACGTCTGATGGCCACTGCTATGTTGTTTCCAAACTTGTACCGGGTTGCGATCTCGCAGCGAGGATGGCTACTTCTCGGCCTTCTTTTCAAGAGGCCATCACGATCACCGCGGCGATTGCCGTAGCGCTTGATTACGCCCATGCTCAAGGGTTGGTGCACCGTGACGTGAAGCCGGGCAACATTTTGCTGAACGAACAACAGGAACCACATCTGGCAGATTTTGGACTCGCGTTAAACGAGGACGACGCCCAGGACGAGCGTGTGGTGGCCGGCACGCCAGCGTACATGAGTCCGGAGCAGGCTCGAGGCGAGTCGCACCGCATCGATGGCCGCTCGGATATTTTCAGCTTGGGGGTAGTTTTTTACGAGCTCATTACGGCGAGACGCCCCTTCCTGGGCAGTTCCCGAGACACCTTGATTGAGCAGATTTGTCAGGTCGAAGTGGCACCGCCGCGAGAAGCGGATCCATCAATTCCAGTGGAGTTGGAACGAATCTGCTTAAAAGCGCTCGCCAAGCGCGCCGCGGATCGATATCAATCGGGTCGCGAATTCGCCGATGATCTGCGTCTCTCGCTGCAGCATCAACACGCTGTCACGGCGGGTGTGCCATCCGCCCTCCAGGTGTCTGCGTCCTCGGAGGTCCCGGCTGATTCGAAAGTCGTTCCCAAGGGGCTGCGCGCCTTTGATGCCAATGACGCCGATTTCTTCCTGGATCTGCTGCCAGGGCCACGCGACCGTCAAGGGCTACCGGAGAGCCTTCGCCAGTGGCGCAATCGCATTGAAGAGACTGATGCGGATGAAACGTTTTCTGTTGGCTTGCTGTACGGGCCATCGGGTTGTGGGAAATCGTCGTTCGTACGAGCCGGCCTGTTGCCACGGCTTGCCTCGCACGTTCGTCCGATCTATCTCGAAGCCACCGCCGACAACACGGAAGATCTGATGTTGCGGCAGCTTGGCAAGCACGTAAAGAATCTACCTGCAGACGCGGACTTGGCGTCCTGTTTCTCGGCAATCCGACGTGGCAGGGTTTTGCCTGCGGGACAGAAAGTACTGATTGTTGTCGATCAGTTCGAGCAGTGGCTGCATGGGAAGGACGAGCCGCACCGGCGCGGGCTTGTCCAGGCGTTGCGGCAATGCGATGGCGCCCGCCTGCAATGTCTGCTGTTGGTGCGTGACGATTTCTGGTTGGCGCTTAGTCGGTTTCTGGCGGACATTGAAGTTGATTTGGTGCAGGGCAGAAACACCGCTCTTGTCGATCTGTTTGATCCGTTACACGCCCGCAAAGTGCTGGTCGAATTCGGCCGCGCATTCGGCCGGTTACCCGAAAATCCGGCACACGTTGGCGAGGGGCAGAAAGCGTTTCTGCATCAGGCTATCGAGGCATTGTCGGACGAAGGGCGTGTGATTCCGGTCCGCTTGGCGCTGTTTGCTGAAATGGTCAAGGGGCGTGAATGGGTGCCGGCCACATTGCGAGAAGTCGGTGGTGCCAAAGGTGTTGGCGTGACTTTCTTGCAGGAGACGTTTTCCGCGCGGACGGCGAATCCGCAGAATCGCCTCCATGAAAAGGCGGCACGTGCCGTATTGGCTGCGCTGATGCCGGCGTCCGGAACGCAGATCAAAGGCCACACACGTTCGTACCCCGAACTGTTGGACCTATCCGGGTACGGACGCAATCCCAGCGCCTTCAAAGAGCTGATGCGGATCCTGGATAGTGAGACGCGGTTATTGACGCCCACCGAGTCCACACAGGGGCCAAACGATCCATCGATCTCGCCGTTGGCTCGGCGTGACTACCAGCTAACCCATGACTACCTTGTGCCATCGTTGGGCGAGTGGCTGACGCAGCGAAAGAAGTCGACACGGGTCGGGCGACTGGAATTGGAATTGGGCGAACGCGCGTCGATGTGGAACGCGCGACGCGAGCGACGCCAGCTGCCATCGATGTGGGAATGGCTGGCTATGCGGACATCTACGCAAAGTACCAATTGGTCGCTGCCTCAGCGTCAGATGATGCGAACGGCCGCCCGCCACCATTTGATGGTCGTCGGTACGCTAGCCACGTCGGTGCTCGTCTTCCTGTTGGCAGGCGCACAGATTACGACTATGGCAAGTCGGTTGATGGATCGCCTGCAAGCCGAGACGGCCACAGTCTGGATGGCGCTCGGCCAGGATGACACGATTTGGTCGTTGACACGTCACGATCCCGATCCCACATTGCGAACACACCTGATTCACCGCTTGAGCCCGCTGGCTGTTGACGTTGAGGACGTCGTACCGACGATTTCTGAGCAGCAGGACCTGTCGGTTCAGCGCGCTATGTTGCTCGTGGTCGGGTGTCTGGCAGGAACCGACGAGCAACGATTGAACGCTACCCGGCCGCGCGTTGAACCTTCCCAGGAGATGATCCGGGAACTGATTCGAATTTGTCGTGAAACGCCCGATCCCGGAGTGCATTCTGCAGCGGAATGGGCGCTACGCCGTTTCAATCGGGAGGCCGATGCGATCAAGGTCAGCAACGAATTGGTATCGACCGGAATCCTCCGCGACCGGCAATGGTACGTCACAAGGACGGGGCACACGATGGTGGTCATTCCAGGCCCGACACAGTTTATGATGGGAACGGCACCGAGTGCCGATTGGTTTAAAGAAGACGAGCTGTGGCACGCGCAGTCGATTCCGCGCAGCTTTTCGATCGCCAGTTGCGAGACGACGGTCGGACAATACTCCCAGTTCCTTCACGAGAACCCACGGCAACGAAGTCAAGCCGATGGGCTGTCCGGCCTCACGGTCGCCGCGCCCCATCCAGCAACTTGGTATGAAGCTGCTGCCTACTGCAATTGGCTGAGTAATAAAGAGGGTATTTCGGAGGAACATTGGTGCTACATACCGAACGCCGCTGGTAGCTATGCAGCGGGAATGACCATCTCAAAAAATATTTCCGATTTGCGAGGATACCGTCTACCGACGGAAGCCGAGTGGGAATATGCGTGTCGGGCTGCCAGCACGACCATCCGACATTTTGGCAGGGACCCATCACTGTTGGGCGAATATGGCGTGTTCGTCTCGGCTTCACGTCAGCTGCCCATCGCTTGTGGCGAGAAGAAACCCAATGAATTTGGGCTGTTTGACATGCATGGCAATGTCGCTGAATGGTGCCAGGATCTCTATCACGCATCGATTGGAGAATCCGCCGGCAGACAACCGCTAGGCTTGGATGACGGTCAACTACGTGTTTGCCGCGGTGGATCTTTTCAAGACTTGGCGCACCGGATCCGTAGCGCGGCGCGCGACAAAGCGGGACCCGCGACCCGCGATTTGACGATCGGTTTTCGCGTCGCCCGCAGCTATCCTTGACGCCTCAAGTCGAGTCGTTCGATCGGGCTATTCTCAGACGGAGATGCCAACCGCCGATCTTCCCGCGTCAGCATTCCAACAGTACATGGCTTCGAGTTCTGCACGGCTGCCGGCCATAGTCACCGTGTCTCCCACGGTGAAGTGTTCATCGCCACCAGGACGAACGTCGGTAATTTCGCCCCGCTTGATGGCAACAAAGGCGATCTTCGGAAAACGTGCATCCACTTCGCCAACCGTATGCCCTGCGAATGCGGATTGATCGGTAACGGTCACTTCACTCAGTTCGATATTGGAGTTCCGCTGGTTTCGCAAGAACTCGGAAAGTCGTGGTCGCAAAATGGCGTCGGCGATTGTCTGTCCTGCGGTCGTGTAAGGAGAGACGACCACGTTGGCACCGGCACGACGAATCCGATGTACGCTGCGCTCTGTGCTGGCTCGGCTGGCGATAAACAAATCAGGATTCATTTCACGTGCGCATAGTGTGACGAAGGTATTCTCGGCATCGGAGTTGATGGCACAGACGATGCCGCGCGCACGGTCAATCCCCGCCAACCGGAGGATCTCGTCATCGGATGAATTGCCAATTAATCCGAGGTAGCCAGCATCGATCGCGTTGTCGATGACCTGAGAGTCGCAGTCGATAATTACAAACGGCACCCCCGCTTCGCTCAGCTGCTGCGCCAGGGTCTGGCCGATGCGTCCGAATCCACAAATCAGGAAGTGGCCGCTTAGTCGATCGATTTTGTTCTGCATCTTTCTCTTCCAAGCCGTTTGATGGGTGACAACAAGTTGTACCAGGGAAGACAAGCTGTAGGTGGCCGTGCCGATGCCCACTAGCAGGAGTACCGCGGCGAATACCTCGCCGTTGGGCGAGAGTCCATCATCGCCATAGCCGACGGTCGTAATGGTGATCAAGGTGAAGAACAGCGATTTCCACAAGCTCCAATCGCGTTCGACCAGCATGAAACCAATTGTGCCGAACGCAATGACAGCTATCAGGATAGCCAGGCAGCGGATGGCACCCTTCAGTTCCTCATTTGCGAGCGAGGGTCGCAACGGTTTTGCGGAAGTTAACATGCTCTGACCACTATCAAGAAGTCCATTCCTAGAAAGCATAGATCAGGATTTAGCGGTCTCGCGAGGAAGCTGCGGGATTTGTGGGAAGTGCTCAATTCTCTGCCACGATTGACGTGGCTTGTACGCCCATCACTGCAGGTTGCAGCGGATACACAAACCGCCTCAACCGCCACAGGACCATTGCAGTCTTAGATCGCATTTCGATCAACTGTAGCGGATTTTTCGCTGTTTGGATCGTGAGCCAAAACGTCGCGGACGCTACATGTCCGTGCGACACGCACTAGAACATGTCTCGTGAAAGCAGTTTCCCGTCAGCACGATGGCCGAGCTGTTGATAGGTCGTTTCGTCGATCGATTCAGCCAGAAAACGCACATGTCCATCACCAAAAGCGAAGATGGCACCGCCCGGATGGAAACTGCCAAAACCACCGACCTTCTTTGGATCCACGGCATCTGGTTGGCCGCCAGTGAACCGGAGCTTGCGATCAACGGTGCTGTTTAGCGAAGTGCCCGTGTTGCGGAGTGTCGCGCGCGTTCCGGACATCCATCCCAAGTCATTATTCTCTGAGACTTTTTCGCCAAGAAAGATCGTCTGCGATGATCCGTCGCTAACATCCTCGTACGTCACCTCACTGTTTAAAAAGAAGACGCCGTGATTGTCCGCGTCGATGAGTGCTTCCACATCATGATGCAAGCCGGCATAGGTACTCAATCTACTGTCCCTTGACACACCTGGGTCAGACGGGCAGTGAAAAATTGGAATCCGAAGATCGGCCACTGGCGCGTTATTCTCGTGATAGACGTCAACCAGGAAGTCGACGTTGTTGTACGTGTTTGTCTCTTCGACATAGGGCAGCACGCGGATCAGCCAATTGTGATGCTTGCCTTGAGCCACGTTGAGAATCGGGCCTTTTTCGGCGCTAGTTCCCGATGGGTAAACTCGAAACGCACCCTCAAAATTCTGCACGGCCAGGACTAATTGGGTCATGTTATTCGTGCATTGGATGCGTCGTGCGGCCTCACGAGCCGCTTGCACGGCTGGCAGCAGGAGTGCCACAAGGATTCCAATGATCGCGATCACGACCAACAATTCCACCAAAGTAAACGCATGTCGAATTCGATATTTCATGACGAGCCTCCAGGGCTAAGCGTTGCTTGGAAATGAATACACGGTTTGCGATTCTGTTTCATAGGGGATGCCAATATTGTCTTTGCTGTCAACTGTGAATTCGTTGGCAAACTTCGCTACGTAGGTTTCACGTTTTTTTCACGTCGTTGTAGGATCCGGTGCACCGGATGCACTGGGTAGGTAACTTCGATGACAATTCGTTTGGCACCGTCGCCAGGTTCGACACGAATGATCGCGACCCCCGAGAATCCGGTCTGTAGTTGATCAACAGAGACATTCCAAGTCTCGCCGGTGTAGTCGCCCTCGCTTGCCAGCCGTGTCTGAGCTCGTTGCAATGCGGAATCCGCCAACCAGGCCGCCTGCTGCTCTTGCTCCCAATGACGCGCCCAGCGGCGTTGCAGCAAGACGGTGTGCGCCATAGCGGCTCCGATCAAGGCGACCACCAGCAGGCCGACCATGACGATCGGTAAGATCATGCCACGATGACGAAATCGCCTGGCATTGGCAGTTTGTCTCCAGCGGGTCATCTGTTCACTCTTCGGTGTTGGATTGAGAATTGAGAAGCGTCGCCTGCACGACATGTTGCTCGGCAGCACGTTCGGCACCACCGTCGATCGAAAGGGCCAAGATTGCCATGGGTAACTCTTGTGTGGTGTCCATGCTCCACGCTGCCACGGATTGGGATCCCCACGAGTAGAACTCGCGGTGTTGCAGGGTATCGTCAGCCATGACCGTTCGGACGATTCCGTCGTCGGTCGGTTGAAAATGGATGGTACGACCGTCGTCGCGTGCCAAAGTAAACGTCTGTTTCCGCGTCGAGAGATCTTCGTCAGCGTTGGCGTCCAGGGGGATCGCTTCAACGGGCGAAATTGTCGCGCTGCTGGCTTCGTGAATATCTCGCCGGAGCCGAACGACGAATCGTTGTAGGCTGCGCTGCCGGTCGATCCGATCCCGCGATTTACGATCAGCCCGCGCCAATCCACCCAGCGCGACAGCCACAACCGTCAAGACGGTGCTGAACAGAACCATGGCCAGGAGCATTTCGATGAGGGTGAATCCTCGGGGAGAACGCTTCATTGGTCGGTCTCCTCTCGCGGATATTTCCAGGCAACCAGGTGCACGGGTGCCTCTTGGTTTCCGCTCGCGTGCCGCCAGCCAATTTCGATTTTCAGTTGTTTCGCCCCGTCGCTGCCGGGCGTGACGGCAATAGCAAGCTGGGCATCTCGCAATGTTGTTTGACACATTTCTGACAATTCAATGGAAGCCACTGCCTCGGGCGTGAGTTGTTCCCACGATCGCGCCATGAGTTGTTCCATGAGATTGCCGGCTTCGTGAGACGCCGTCAGCCGTTGGTGCTGTGAACGGGACTGCTGGGCGGACAGTGCCAGGACCTGGACGACAGTCACCAAGATGGCGCTTGCGAGGACGAGCGCGATTGTCGCTTCGTGGACGACCGTGCCGCAACGTCGGGATGGAAGTATCGTTCGAGGAATTACTGTCCGAAAGTCGACAATAGAAGATCGAACATGGCTAAGTGGGTGTCTTGTCATGATTACGCCAGACCGGAAATCAGGGCGATCAAAGGGAGTAGTGTGCCGAGGCAGATAAACAGGACAACGGCACCGAAGCCACAGAGAAGTGCGGGGAAAATGACATTTGTCCACGCTCGAATGCGATACGCTGATTTGCGAATACCGCTTTGAGCCATCTCGTCCAGAGCCCAAGCCAGGTTTCCCGCGCGTTCGGCCGACTTGAACAGGCCGTTCTCGCGGTACCGTAGAATCCCTGTGGCCAGCAAGCTGTCGCGCCAATCTTGGCCGCGGTCGATGCGCATCGACGCTCGCTCCAGTTTCCTCCGGAGACGCGCTTGCGGGAAGTGGGCGGCCAGCATACGAACCATGTCGCCCAGTGGCAGGTCCTGGCGAACGGCAATCGCTAGCCAATGCATGACCAGAGAGCAATCCGCCGACCACCACAATCGGCCGACGATGGGAAACTGACGTGGCGAGACGCCGATGTAACAGAGAACGGTCAGGACGAACACGGCGACGGCACCGCCAAAGAGGGGCACACTAACAAAACCACTCGCCAGCGTATCGCTGATATTGACAAGCTGATATGTAGCCGGGGGAATGTTAAGTTCAAACTCGTCCATGATGCGTGCGATGACGGGTGTGATCTTGAGCATGATAAACGTCACTACGCAGATGCCGAACACCAGCAAGAAAATCAGGTAGAAGAGTTTTTCGATCATTGCGCGAAGTGTCGCCTCGCCCTCGTCGAAACCACTTGTTGCTTGACGCAGACCGATCCCCAAAGTGCCCGTCTGTTGCCCCAGGTCGGCGGCCAGCTGTGCGGCGTGGGTGACACTGCAACGCGATCGAGTCAGCGCCAACGAGAGCGGTACGCCGGCCTCTAAGTAGTCGGCCAGGAGCTTCGCACGGCGACCGATCACGTCGTTGCGTTCCTCCGCGAACGCCCGAGCTGCGCTCTCCAATGGAATGCCGTGTTCGGCCGCAACGGTCAGGACCCACAGTAGCGACTGGCGTTCGGCGACATAGAACTTTGCGATGGCACTGGCGCCAATGATCAACGCGGCGAACAGCAAGAACACGCCGAGCATGTGCGCGCTGATAATAATGCCGAAGCAGATGCCGGCAACCAACGCCATTGCCCCAACGGCGTTCAGGGCTCGCGTCACGATTGGATTGTCGTCGTATTGGCGAGAAGCCGCGATCCAGATAAGAACCCAGCCGATTCCGATCGATACGATCGGTCCGAAAGCCAATGCCGCCATTTCGAATGTGTCGCCCATCGCTATGACAGTCCTTGAATCAGGGAAACAAGCGGCAAGAATAGCGCGATCACAATGGCTGCCACTTGACAGACGATCAACACGAACAGTATCGGTGGTACCACCGCTCGCAGCATCAACGCGCGGACGCGGACGCGGCGTTCCAGAAGTTCCCGTGTCGTCGACAAGGCTTCAGCCAACGACCCCACGCGTTCACCCCAGCGGATGACTGGCACAAGTGACGCGGGTACCTGGCGGTTCTTTGTCAGGGCATCTGCAAACGATTTTCCTCCCTCGGCCGCCGTTGCCAGGGAATCGACAATGTTACCAACATAGGCATTCCGCACGCCCGCGGCCGACAACCGCAGGGCCTCCGGTAAGGGGACTTCGTGGTGCACCAACACGCTCATCAGTCCCGTCCATTCGGCCATGCCGGACCAAAATGACATGCGGCCCACAATCGGCATCGTGGCGATCAGTCGCAACCACGCCGTCGAACCGATGATCTGACGTGTGAACATGGCAGCGACTGCACCACAGACGACGATCGCCAAGGCAACCCACAGACCGACGTCTCGCCACCAAAACAGGAGTACCGTCATCAGCGGCAAGTCTAATTGGAATTCGTTGAACATCTGTTGAAAGACGCCCGACAGGCCGAACATGATCACAAACATGACCGCGGCAGCCACACCCACAACAAATAGCGGGTAAGCAAAACCACGAATGACGTCTCGGCGGAGCGAACGCACCTCGTACTGATGATCTAGAAGTTCGGCCAAGGCCGCGCCCAGCCGTCCCGTACGTGCAGCAACGGCGATCAACCCGCCGACGTGTCGAGGAAGCTGGCACTCTGGTTGAACGATGGCGGCCTCCAACGAGGACCCCTGGTTGAGTTGGTTCGCCAGGTGGTTGAGGGCGGTCGCCACACGAGAATTGTCCACTTCGGCAGCAGCGGCCCGCAAACCCGCTTCCAACGGCAGCCCAGTCGCGCCAAAATGGGCCAAGTGGTCGGCCAATTGATCGGACTCGCTGGGCGAAAGCAGTCGGTTCGATGTGGTTGCTGAAGGCTCCGCGACCAGCGTCAGGTTGAGAACTGTCAAGTCCTGGCCGGTAAGCAGGCGTCTGGCCTCGCCGCTGTCGACGGCTTCGATGCGTCCCGTCGCTTCGCTGCCGTCCGGCTGTAACGCTAGGTAATCGAATGAACTCATCTAGAACTGCCTGGCGATGCCAATGAAGAGTTGCGTCAACGGGACAAAGACTGCGAAGGCTTGGAGCAATGTGACCGTACCACCCACGACCACGGTGATGATGATCGGCAGATACACGGCTGACCAATTCGCTGTGTGCTTGGCCTGATTGCGGTACCGCTCCGCCATTTCTCGCAACATCTTGCTGAGCGATTCCGCCTGGCCGCCATAAGTGATCAGCCAACCCAACAATGGCGGAAATGCACTCAGGCCAGCGTCGTTTTTCGAAAGAGACTCGCCGCGACGCAAACTAGCTGCAACCAACGCACCGGCTTCGCGCAATCCACGATCACCGCAGGCTTGACTGGCCAGTTCGAGTCCATCGTGCAAGGGGACGTTCTGACGAACCAACAACGCGAGGACTTCTGCGAACGTGGCCAGACGGCAGTAGCGTAGCAACGCAAGGCTGGCTGGCCATCGCATGATGGTCGAGTTCGAGATGGTCTGGGCTCGACTGGACCTGAACCACCAGACGCCCAAGCAAATAACACCAACCAACGGTAACCAAACGGCCCACCAGCCAGAATGGGCACCCAACCATACCAGCCAACTAAGGAACGGTTGTTCTTGATCTGTGAGGTCGTGAAATGACCCGAGTATGGTTGGCGACACATACGTGGTCAGAAAAACAAAGGACGCATAGGCAACCAAAACAACGATCAGGGGGTAGATCAGCGACATCATCACGGCGCGTCGCATATCCGCGATGTTCCGGCCGGTTGTCGCCATGGATTCGAGTGCCGCAGGAAGATCTCCGGATCGCAGCCCGGATTCGACCACTGCTCGCCAGACTGTCGGCAGCGCTCGACTATCGTCAGCCAGGATTTGTGGCAGGCTTTCACCCCGATTGAGCCGCTCGCCAATCTGACTCGCCAGCCCCCCGAGTTTTCCAGGGAGGTCGTATCCCAGATCGGCCATTCCGGCGTCCAACGGGACACCGGCACGGACCAGGGCCGCCATCTCCTCGTTC
>JASLRF010000415.1 GCA_030744095.1 Pirellulaceae bacterium
GTTCCTTTCGCGGAGCGAAAGGCGACTATCGGACAGTAATTCCTCGAACGATCCTAAGAAAGGCCCGGGGGACTGGCACACGGTGCGACCGTTGTTGTGTGGCCGGTACTAGAGAGCTTGTATCAGGTTCTTCTTTACAAATGAGTCAAGATTTCAGCGACGGGCACCGACCGCAGGTTGGTCGGGGGGCGGGTCGATGCAACCGAGCGATAGCTCGCATCGGTCCGAGCCACAGCCTCGCTAACCAATCGCCCCAAACCCGCCGCCGCCTGGTGTCTCGATCACCAGACGATCACCTTTGTGCGCGGAAAATTGTGCGAGGTTGGCCAGCGTTTCTTTCGAACCGTCGTGACGCCTGAGCATATTGTTGCCCGGCGCGCCAGGTTGGCCCCCCTGACAGCCGTACGGTGGATAAGGGCCTCGACGTTGCGACAATATCGAAACGGTCACGTCTCGCAGGAATTCAATTTCGCGCACCACGCCGTCGCCGCCGTGATGTTCGCCGGCACCTCCCGAACCACGTCGCACGCCAAACCGCCACAGTCGAACGGGATACCGATGCTCGAGAACCTCTGGGTCGGTCAGACGCGTGTTTGTCATGTGGCTGTGAACGGCGTCTGCGCCATTGGCTGTGGCAGTTGCTCCGCTACCGCCGCAAATCGTCTCGTAATAGCCGAAACTATCGTCGCCAAATAGCAGGTTGTTCATCGTGCCTTGGCTGGCGGCAGCGATGCCGAGTGCTCCGAGCAACACATCCACAACGCGTTGCGACGTTTCGACATTTCCGCCGGCAATTGCCGGGCAGTGTTCGGGCTGACGATGCGCCGGCGGATTCAACAGGCACTCGGGCAATACGATCTCGATCGGTGCCAGGACGCCCTGGTTCAGCGGTATCTCTTCGTCGATTAAAAGTCTCAGGCAATACATCACGGCCGCAGTGACGATCGCGCGATTCGCATTCAGGTTGCCAGTTAGCACTTTGCCCGTTCCGGCGAAGTCGATCACCGCGCTGTCACCAGTGACTGTCAGGGCGACAACGATCGGTGAACCGTCATCCAAGTGGTCCTTGAACTCTCGCCTTCCGTCCGGTAAACGTCGCAGTGCCAGTCGCATCTTCTGTTCCGCGGCCGATTGCATGTACGTCATGTAGGCACGTGCGATGGGCCACGAGTAGCGATCGACCAACTTCTGCAGGTCGTTGGCCCCCTGACGGTTGGCGGCAATCTGCGCGGTGATGTCCGCCAGATTGTCGTCCACAGCGCGCGTTGGGTGTAAACCGGCTAGCAACAGCCGCCGCAAATCGTCAAGCTGCGATGTTCCGGCGTCGAGAACTTTGAAGTTGCGGATCAGCACGCCCTCTTCGGCGAGATTTGTCGAAAACGGCGGCATTGAGCCGGGAGTAATGCCACCCAACTCGGCGTGATGCGCACGGCTCGCTGTGATGAAACGCAGTTGGCCGGTTGCCTGGTCGTGGACTGGAGTGATCACCGTGATGTCGGGCAGGTGGGACCCGCCGTGAAACGGATCATTGGTCACAAATACATCGCCTGCGTGCATTTCTGGATTGGCGGCGAGAACCTGTTTTACGGTTTCCGACATGGCACCGAGGTGAACGGGAATGTGCGGTGCGTTGACCACCAGATCTCCCGCACTGGTAAACAAAGCGCAGCTGAAGTCCAATCGCTCCTTGACGTTGACGCTGCTGGACGTGTTTCGCAGCGTGATTCCCATCTGTTGGGCGATGCCCGCGAAATGGTTGTTGAAAATCTCGAGCAGGATCGGGTCGGCTGGTTGCTCGAAATCTACGTCGGCGACTTGGGTCTTGTTCACCCTTTCCGATGGCGCTGCGTCACGCTCGAATTGGCTCAGCAACATCTCGCCGCAGGACAATACTTCGGCGCACCAGGCAGGGTCAATCACGGTCGTGGCGACGGATTCCAACACAATGGCTGGCCCGACGATCCGATCGCCAGGCAACAATGTGTTGCGTTGATAGACCGAAGTCTCGCGGGGTACAGCGTCAAAGTAGACGGTTCGTGTGAATTCGGGCTCCGGGGTCCGGCACGCTGCACACGAATGCGTCGCTTCAATCTTCGCATCCGATCGACCGACGACCTCGATGCGCGCGGCCACGATTTCCAGATCGCGCCCCTGGTGTTCATATCCATAAAGACGGCAGTGCGCGGCGGCAAACGCGGCTGCATAGGTTCCCTCTGCCGGAGACACAATTGGCAGGAACGCATCGGTGCCTTGGTAGCGCATATCGAGCGAACAGGTCAATTCGATGCGGTCATCAGTAACTCCTTCGTGTTGAATCTCCTGCCCCGCATCGCTTGCCATCTGGTCGAACAGATCGTCGAGATCCCGAATCGCCTGTTCCGAATAAGCCTGATACAAGCCGACAGTTCGATGCCGTTTCACGTCGGCCATCCCCGCGCCCAACGCACTTAGGATGCCGGCGTCCGGGTGATTCAGAATCTGACGGATGCCAAGGTCCAGAGCGATCGCGCAGGCGTGCTGCGGTGCCGCGCCGCCAAAGGCCACCAACACGTATTCGCTTGGATCGTAGCCTTTGGCGATCGAAATCGAACGAATCGCTTGACTCATATTCGCGTTGGCCACACACAGTAGTCCATTGGCTAATTCGATGGGATTCAGCGTCTGTCCCGTGGCCCGAAAAACGATATCGCATAATTCGTCGAGCTTGCTGCGCGCGGCGTCGATGTCCGGCGGAAACGGAAAACTGTCAGGTACGATCTTGCCCAAGATCAGGTTGAGATCGGTGACCGCTAGTGGACCACCGCGACCGTAACAGGCTGGCCCGGGATCAGCGCCTGCGCTCTGAGGACCGACACATAGCTTGACGCCGTCGAACCAGCAGACCGAACCGCCACCTGCCGCGACAGTTTCAATGGCCAACGTAGGCGCAACGATGTTGACACCTGCCTTCTGGGTTTCAAATTCCAATTCGAAAGTGCCGTCAAACCGGGAGACGTCGGTGCTGGTGCCTCCCATGTCGAAACCAATTGCACGTTCAAAACCGGCCGCCTGAGCCACGCGAGAGAATCCGACCACGCCGCCCGCTGGACCAGACAGGATACTGTCTTTTCCTGAAAACCTGCTCGGATCCACCAAGCCACCGGCCGACGTCAGTAGTCGCACTGCGCTACCTGCGCCAAGCGAGCCTTGTAGCCGCTCGCCGTAGGCCTGCAAGACGGGGTTTAGATACGCATCCACGACCGTTGTGTTGCCTCGCGAAACCATTTTGATCAATGGCGAGACCTGGCACGAGCGGCTGATTTCGTCGAACCCCATCTCTCTCGCGATCCGCTCGACCAGCACCTCATGCCGATCGTCGCGGTATGCATTGAGAAGACAGATCGCCAGCGATGTGATTCCCGCGGCCTGCATTGATTCGAGAGCATCTCGGATTTGCGCTTCCGCGGGTTCGATCAGCACTCGGCCATCTGACGAAATGCGCTCTTGAATCTCGACGGTCTGAGCGAACAGTGGCGTCGGTTTCGTGATAGCCAGCTCGAACAGCATGGGACGGTCCTGGTAGCCGATCGTGAGAAAATCTCCCAGTCCGACCGTTGTCACAAGCCCGGTTCTTGCTCCGCTACGCGTCAGCAGCGCATTGGTGCCACGCGTCGTTCCCAGTCGCAAACTGACGGCCGGGATCGGTTGGTCGCGCGGAAGTTCGAGGATGCGACGAATAGCCAAGATCGGCGCTTCCTCGTCAGTGATCAATTCGAACAGGTCGCCGGAAGCTGGGGCTCGGTCCAACGGCGTCGCGAGTTCCAGGTGTCCTTCGTCCCGAAACGAGGCAGCGACGACGACTTCTGCCTGCGTGCGACCATCTGCGTCCAAATGTCTGAGACGATAGCCTCGCCAGAAATCGTTCGGCTCGCGCCGATCCATCATTACGCGATACCGCGTGGAACCGTCGCCCGCCGTCAATTTGGTGACTGCCGAACTGAGCAACTTCAGTCGGCGTAACCGCCGGCGCAGAGCTTCTTCATCGGGCGCCCCGTCATTGAGACCTCTGTCCTTGGGATCCTGCGCGATGCAGTCCGTAAAGGTGCCACCCACATCGATCCAGAATTGCCAACCTGGCTCAGCCGCCAACCGCTTCACCTTTGCCACCAACCGAAATCAGGTGCGAATAGGTTCGCAGGAACATGCGACCGCCGGAAACTGCCGGCACCGAGCGACTGGGTTCGCCGAGCGGATTCTTGCCGAGCACACGGAGTTCATCCGTGTCGGCCGCGATGACCCACACGACACCGTCTTCGTCCGTGCAGTAAATACGATCCTGCACAAGGATGGGCGAACAGAAAAACGTTGCGCCCGTCCGCTCACACCAACGAATCTCGCCCGATGTCGCGTCGACGCACGAAGCGAAACCGCGATCGTACAACATGAATACACTGTCGCCCTTGGCGAGCATCGACGGAACGTATGGTGCCTTGAACTCGCTGCTGTTCTTTAACTGATAAACCACTTCTGCTTGCTTGCCGGGTTTGATCGCCGCGACATAATTGTTCGCAAAGGCGCCTGAACCGGTGCTACCGAAAATGTGTCCGCCCGCGTAAATCGGCGAGCCAACCGTTCGCATGGAGAACACGCCTTCGACGGACCAGTTCTTCTTGCCTGTTTTGGGGTCCAGGCTAAAGACGCCATTGCCGGTGCTGATGCAGACCAATTCGATCGGCCCGTCTGCGGGTTCATACAGGAACGGCACTGAATAGCAAACATTGATGCTGACCAACGGGGTTCGCCAAATTTCTTTCCCAGTTCGCCGATCAAACGCCATCATCGCGCTGTCGCCAGGCGCAACCCCAGGATCGAGTCGGGCCGCCTGTTGTGAGTTGTGCAGAATCACCATGTCTTCGAAAAGAATCGGCGACGTGCCGAACCCATGCTGGCTGACCCAGCGGCCCAGGTCGAGACTCCAGACTTCGCTTCCCTGGTGGTCAAAGGCCTTCAGCGTCGTCTCTTTCGGCGTCGACCAACCGACATACACATGATCGGCATCGACAGCCGGTGTGCTGGACGCGAAGCTACTCAGCACGTGCAAATGATGGGTTGTCGATTTGTACTTGCGCTGCCAAAGCTGCTTACCGTTGGTAGCGTCGTAGCAGAGCATGTAGCGCGTGGCGTCTTGTGGGTCGGCGCTCAACACGAAGACTTTGTCGCCCCAAACGACAGGAGACGAATGACCCGAGCCGCCGGGCAGTTTGACTTTCCAGTTGTAATCCTGTTCCGTCCAGGTCGTGGGGATCGTCCGTGCCTGGCTGATACCGGTGCCATTGGGACCGCGAAAACGAGTCCATTCTTGCGCGAACGTCGAAGTCGTCGCAATCAACGACGCTACGAGACAGGAGGAGACAACAATCGATCGCATGGTTTGGTTCCTGGTGGGGCGTGGAGGGAGGTTCGCAACGGTAAAGACCGGCCTCTAAAATCGTAACCAACAGATCTGCCAGATGCCAGAGCCAGCAAAGAGGTTCTGGCCTGGTGGTCATCGGGTAGCACGTCGCACACTCGCTCAGTCATGACTTGAATT
This sequence comes from Pirellulaceae bacterium, assembly GCA_030744095.1. The sequence continues at coordinate 5,570 of JASLRF010000415.1, forward strand.
TACGGTTTGTTGGCCCGATGATGCACGACAGAAATTCGGTTTGATCCGGCAATACGGGCCTCGGTTCGTAGCCTCAGCTTCCAGTTCGCCTCGAATCGGCTAAGGAGCCCGTCTCATGGCAAGCATTTTCAACGTCTGGATATGGCTGGCAATTCCGATCGGTTTGGCGGCCCTGATCTACGGCGGTGGGCCGCTACTGATCTTGCTGATATTCAAGAATGAAGCCCAGCCGACGTTGCAGCCGTTTGAACCCAGTGATCAATCCTTGCCCCTGCTAGTCCGCGAGCATTTCAAGAACGCTTGTGACGAACTTATGCCGCTGGGGTTCGAATACATCGCCGGTATGCGTCTACCGCAAATGACCGACAATGTGATGGCGATCATGATCATGCTTGTGAACCGATCGGCAGGCGATGCGGCGGCGGCGATTTCGATTTACGCAAAGTCTGACGAGGTGTGGGACTTGCAGACCAGTTACGTCGAATACTCAACTTCGTTTCGATCGGGCGTTACGGTCAACACGCAGAATTCAACGGCGATAAGCGCATTTCCCCCACTGGCAGAATGTAAGAACTATCGATTCTCTTCGATCCGCGATGCACGGCAATTGTATCAGGTCCACGAGCGGTTGCTTTCGGAACAAAACGCCAGCCCGAAACTCATGCGTCTTGACGAGGAGTACGACGGCGATGCAGTGGCGTTCGTTCGTGCGGTGTTGCATCGCGAGATGGTTGGGGCGGCCAGCGATGGCTATCTCTATCTGACCGCGGACTCGAAGTACTTTCGCGCCACGCTGAAGGGTGCCTACTTGATGACCTGGCAGGAGCTGTGTCCGATAAAGCAGATTCGCCGCTCGTCGCGCGATCGCCAGGCTCGACAACAGCTCGTGGAATTGGGCTTTCCCAGCAAATAACCGCCCGCGGCGTCGGCATTCAATCCGTTGTTGTGGAATCCCTTGCCTCTTCGTCCCATGACGAATTGTCATGTGTGCCATTGGTCGAATTCGCAACGCACCTCGTACGGCGCCGACGCTTCCTGGTCCATCTGTTTCCTACAGGCAACGACACGGGCTGAAACGAGGGCTGGCGAACAGTCATCACCGAGCGCCACCATGAGTCGATCCGATGCGGGCCACTCTGACGTCTCAAAGGAGATCCCCGCGTGCGAAAGATTGAATCCGTCTACGGATTCGAACGACTGCCGATCCGGCGGGGTCTGACCATCGAAACTGGCGATGCCAAGCGAGCCGGCAAAAGGGACTCGCGGAGAATCCGCTACCTCCGATTCAGAACTCAATTCAGAATCCAGCATACTGTCATCTCCGACCTGGGCGCACAGTCTTTCTACGTTTCATGGGCTCTCTTCGTTACATAGGTTGCAAACAGTGTTGGGGCCAGCGATCGACGCCCATCGGTCGACGAGCAGCGCGTGGTATTACCGCCTGTTTGGATTACAATGCCTCTCAGTCCCACGAATCAGCTCGTGCGGCTAGGATGTAAGACTTTCGTAGTGCCTTTCGGGAGAGAGTGTGATGGTTCAGCGCCTTGTCTTTTTGAGTTTGTGGCTCGTGATCACTGGGAGCATTCACGCGGACGAGACGTTGTTCGTGGCGACGCCTGTGACGCAACCGCTCGAGTTTACCGCGGGGATCGAAGGCCCAGCCTGTGATGCCGCTGGAGATATCTTCGCAGTCAACTTCGCCAAGCAGCAGACGATTGGACGCGTTTCACCTGATGGAAACGGAGAGGTCTTCGCTCGTCTGCCGGGCGCAAGTACCGGAAATGGGATCCGGTTCAACCGCGCTGGCGTGATGTTCATTGCCGACTACGTGAACCATAACATTCTGGCGATTGACCCTGGCAGTCGAAAGACGCGTGTCTTCGCGCATCACGACGAGATGAATCAGCCCAATGATCTGGCCATCGGGCCCGACGCCACGCTGTACGCCAGCGATCCAAACTGGGGCAACGGCACCGGACAACTGTGGCGGATTGGCACCGACGGTAAGGTGGCGCGTTTAGCCGTGGAGATGGGCACCACAAACGGCATCGAAGTCAGTCCCGACGGCAAGATTCTTTACGTCAACGAAAGCAAACAGCGAAATGTCTGGGCGTTCGATATCACGGATCAAGGATCGTTGGCCAAGAAGCGTCTGATCAAACGCTTTCCCGACCACGGTTTTGATGGGATGCGATGCGACGTCGACGGTAACTTGTATATTACGCGTTACGGCAAAGGGACGGTTGCCGTAATGAGCCCATCGGGCAAAGTACTGCGTGAGATTGCTGTCTTGGGTGCCAAACCGAGCAACCTCTGTTTTGGCGGCCCCGACGGACGCACTGTTTACGTGACCGAAGTCGAACATACTCGGCTGGTCAAGTTTCGTGTCGACCGGCCAGGTTTGGCGTGGAAACGCTGGCAGGAAAAGTAGACCTTGGACAGACGCATCAACGACAATCCGCAGCAGGCTACTCGCCGAGTATCTCTTCAAATGTCACATTTCCGATCCGGTATTTCTTCCAATCCTTGAAATCGAAGTGCCACCATTCGTATTCGTAAATCGTGAGTCCTTCAGCTTCCATGGTACGGCGGAGTAGTTGACGGTACCAACGCTGGCGGGCTGTGCCGCCAGGGTAGCCGGGAAATGAACGTGGAGAGAATTCGTCGTAGCCAGCCACCATCTGGATCGGTTTACCAGTTTTCAGATCGTACAGTGTCAGATCCACCGCGCAGCCACGATTGTGGCGTGATCCATTGGCCGGGTTGGCGACGAAGTCCTTCATATCGCCCGGCGTTGCATCCCAGAACATTTTCGTCACGTGCCACGGTCGATAGGCATCGTGGATCAGCAGCCCTAGTCCACGTTCTTCCAGCCGCTTGTGTGCCCGGACCACTGCTTCGGCGGCCGGTCGCTGCATGAATGCCCGCGGCTGCTTGTAAAAGACGGCACCGGTAAAATTGTTGGTCGTGGCATAGCGAATGTCGAGCTTGATGCTGGGGTCCAGCTCGGTAAGTTCGACCAGGTCCGCGTCGCGGTAGTCGCCCGGTTCGGGTGGTGGCGTCGCGGCCAATGCGTCCGCCCGCAATTTGTCGATCGGCTGAACTGGCTCAATGCGGAACGTTTCACCGTCTCGCGTGCCCACTTCGCGTCGCCGGAAAACGACTTCGGCCGCCACGACTTTTGTCGCCTGTCCTGACGCATCGCGCGAAAAGTGCAGTTGCTCGCCGTGGTAAAGTCCGTAATCGGGGAAGGCGAAGAGGTCGTCGCTGACCTCTTTCAGCGGGTATGCATAGAACCATTCGATCAGAGCTACCAATCGCCCACGATCCTCCAGGACATAGAGTGTGTTGTGATCCCATCCGTACTCGCCGATCAAACCACGCCAGCGTGCCGGGATGTCATCGGGTGGTGCGTCGGCAATCCGTACAAATGCTGTGTCACCGACGACCAGATGGCCATCGCCATTCAAGGAAACGCGAGTTCCGAAGCCGAATGGGTCGTCTGTAATGATCGAGCCATCGCTGCCTGCGGCGCGCAGTTCATTTTGAAAAGTGCCGCGCTGCAGCACAACTCGGTCATCTTGTCGCCAGACGCGCGCCCCCCGCGTGCCGTTGCGATAGTCTCCGACCAATTCTCCGGCACGTTCGGTAGGAATGGGCGCGGTCGATGGATATCCGGGCAGCGGTTTCCCGTCCTGTTTTGCCAACATAAGACGAAGTGTGTAATCCGCAAGCCGCCCCACCACTCCGTTGCTTCCATCCAGCGAAGCGACTGCCGCAACCCCCAGTTTTCGCTCGGGCAGCGCTTCCAGCTGCGTCGAAAATCCATACACCGCGCCGCCGTGCCCAATCTTCTTATGGCCGTCCAACCGCTCGATGTGAAAGCCAATGCCAAAGTCGGTTCGTTTACCGTTTGCGGTGGTCTGTGGTGAAATCATCTGATGCAGCGTCTCCGGTGTGACGATCTTGCCCTGCGGAGCGCGGCCTTCTTGAAAGATAGCGATCAAGAACTTGGCCAGATCCGCGACGCTCGAATACAGATTGCCGGCTGGTGCGGTGCCGAGTGGAAATGTGGGTGCTTCAAACCGCCGGCCATCGTACGTCCACATCCAGGCTGTCGCCAGCTTGCGCTGGTTCGCTGCAGACAGTTCGAAGCCGCTGTGTTGCATCTCGAGCGGTTGCAAGATCGTTTGATCGATGCATTGCACAAATGATTTCGCCTGCTGTCTTTCAAGCACGGTGCCGACGACGGCGATGCCCGCGTTGGAGTACTTGGTTCTTGCCTCGGGTCGATAAACCAACGTCGTACGATTGAGGCTTGCGACCGTCGCCTGCAAGGTCGGCTCGTTGGGATCAAAGTAATGTCCCACGGGCGGCTCGCGAACCAGACCAGACCGATGCGACATCAACTGCCGCAGCGTAATCGATAAGTCGTAGGGATTCCGTGGCTGAAACTCAGGTAGATATCTGGTGACCGGTGCGTCTAGATCGAGTTGTTTCTGTTCGACCAGTTGCATCACGGCAATGTCGGTAAACAGCTTCGAGACAGACCCAACGCGATAGATCGTGTCACCGGTTGCTGGGATCTTTCGTTCCGCGTCCTGAAAACCGAACCCTGCCGCCCAGACCGTGCGTTGGCCATCCACGAGCGCGATTGAGAACGCCGGCAGTTCTTTTGCGGCCACTTCGAGACGTATGGCGTCTTGCAGCCGCTGCACGATCTCCTCATAGCCAGACGCGGGCGGTTGATTGGCGGATACCTCGGCGGCCAAACTGGTATTCTGAGACCAGCCGACTTGCCAACTTGCCGCCAGAATGAAACTTGCCGCCAAGATGACTGTTCCCCGCGCGTACGACGTGGCAAAGTTGTAATCTGGCGAGCGTTTCCATGTTCCTTGGTGCGGCATCAGTGAATCCCGGTTGCCGTGAGAAAACGGTGTGTGCTGGTCGGTGACATACAGGTTGTCACACCATATCAAATCGAGCGGCTGAAAGGGGAGTACCGCTATCGTCGCGAGACCGGAATTGGCCCGCAAGTAAAGCCCGGCTGAATGTTCTTAGTTCGCCTCTGGCTGTCGTGCAGCTTTTAGGCAGTTGGTTTGCTACGGTCTTCACATTATGTCACCTTCTCCTTTGGGAGAGGTCGCGGCTTCAGACGCGGGAGAGGGTCTTCATCGACTTCCATAAAGTGAAGTGGTCGCACTGATCATCGTCGCCCTCTCCCGGCTGCTACCGCGTCCGACCTCTCCCAGAGGGGGTCCTTCAGGGACTTTAGTGGCTGGTTTGCAACGGTTTTCACATCCTGTCATCTCTCCCTTGGAGGTCGTGCAGCATTCAAATCTATCTCGCTTCTCAAGTTTAGATCCAGTCATCTCTCCCGAGTACGTGTTTAGCTTGCTCGCAAGATCCAA
>JASLRF010000416.1 GCA_030744095.1 Pirellulaceae bacterium
CACCCCGACGATGCCTCCCTACCGTCCTCGGACCTTCCAACACCCCTAACCTTTTTTTTTTTGTGGGTTTTTGTGGCTGTGTATATTCGCGGTGGGCCCCCCCCCCCCCCCCACGACTCTGATCAGCCAGGGCCTCCCGCCACCCAATCTGAGTGTCGCCTTTTCACCACATCCGTTGCGTGAAAGCCCCAAGCCGCAAACCACGGTTCGTGTGCGCAATCCGTTGCCCATCAACCACCTATTCGCAAAACATGCGACGCGGAAGACTGGCACAGGCATTGCACATCGTAATCCAAGACGAAGTTTGGACTGCTTGGCATTTCCGCTTGCATCGAACGCGTCTGGCGGGGCAACGCCCCGCGACAGAAAGTGGAATCATGCGAGTTGTAGAAGTCAATTCGATCGACGGTCTGCCTGGCCTACGACTCGCCTGGCGGTCGTTGCTCAGTGAGACTCCGGGAGCGAGTTTCCATCAGTCGTGCGAATGGATGGAGGCAATTTTCCGTCACCAGCAGCCAACATCACGATTGCGAGTTCTGTTGGTGACCGGTGGTGGCGAGACAGTTGGAATCCTGCCATTGGTCCAAACAGAGCGTTCCACTCCGTTGGCCTCCCTTCGCGTGGTTGGCTATCCGAACGATCGGTGGTCGCCATTTCAGGGCCCGATTGGCCCTCATCCGACTGCCACGCTGATGGCCGGATTGCGACACCTGTCCAACAGCGAACAGGACTGGGACGTTTTGGAGCTTCGGGATGTCGACCGTGCCACGGCGAATTACGCGCGAACGCGCACCTCGCTTGAGGTTGCGGAAATGAGTTTTCAGGAGACCGACCTATCACCCCGCCTCCTGATCGACCTCCAGAAGCAGCCGAACGACTTCATTGCAAGTCGGCGTTTGGCTCAGTGCGAGCCGAACGCATCCAACGAACATCGCCGCTCCTCGCGCGACCGTTTGACATTTGAACGCCACCGACCACGCGGTACCATGTACGATGATGCGAATCCTCGCTGGGACCTCTTCGAGCGGTGTCTGGAACTGCCACGCGACAACCGTCAGCCCCATGATGTGACCAAGAAGTTTCTACGCGACATCCATGTGGCGGCCTGCCGATCTGGTGCGGCCGACATGAACGTGCTTCGACACGGCAACGAGATCCTCGCTTGCTGCTACAACGTTCACATCGCCGGAGTTCTAATCGGGGTATTCGGCGGAAGTATACTCGGTAGCCAATCGCCGTACTGTGCGGACCGGACGGCCATGCAGCCACTCGTCTCCAAAATGCTGCAGGACAGTATGGCGAAGCACGACGTGCGGTGGTTACCCGCCGTGGAGTTCTCTTGCCCGGCGTGGCCATCTACATCGCTTCGTCGCTCGCGATTCGTGCACCACCGCCAACGCAGTGCCAGCCGCCTGATGCGACGCGTGGCAAGTTGTTTTCCACGGCTAGCAACACCGTAGCCGGCGTCTCTGTAGCCGAAGTTCTTAAGACCCTTGAGACCTCGGCAGCAAATCAAAGCTGATCGTCACATGAGAGTCTCTGTTCTGCGCACCGTGAGCGCGTGTTTGATAGTAGCAGGCACACGGAGTGCCTGCTACATTGCCTGCTGCGTTGCACGCGTCAGCCTTACTTGACCGCCGCCGGCTTGGCATCGGCAATCGCTTCAGGTCCACCTGGAAGTGGCTGCACGCCTGTATCGACGAGCAGATAGCCCGACCAGAAAAACGGATGATCGGCATTCGGAGCTCGGTCGAGCCGCCGGTCTTTGACTCGAGGTTCGCGTTCCAAGTCCAGCTCACCGGCCCGCACCAGTTGTACACTTCGCTGCCACGCATCTGCGGCAACGCTGTAGGGAAGCTCTTGAGTGAACTCGCGGACCAGATCGTAGCTGGTTTGGCCGCCAGTCCGCCATCGACTGAGTAGGATGGTGCGCGTACCAGTCGCCATCAACCCAGTAACAGTCAGAAACAACTCGTTGCCCGTGGATCGACGTTTGAGTCCATCTTCGGCAGCCGTATGGAACCCTGGCATCACAACTTGCTGGGGAGCTCCCCAGGGCAACGCGATCCAGCTATCTAACGTGCCGCCAGCCTTGCCACGGTCAATTTGCAGTGGCGACCAATCATACGGTCCCCGCGCGCGATCAACCATATCGTGCAAGATCACGACGCGATCACAGAGCGTCGCAAACAGGTTCGAGGGTGCCGGCAGTGGGTCGGTCAAACGCGTGACACGAGACAGGCCGGCCTTTAGATCTGTGACCGCTGTATCCGAAATTTCTGGTGCTGCCCGTGGAAACAATGCACCTGCCACAACTGCCGTTTCCGCAACAGGGCCGGTGCGCCGCGCGTCAGGCAGCGACAACGAGACGGTTGGAACATATCGCAGCCGCACTTTCGAAATGATGGGTGTCGTCTTCGCGCCGTCGACGATCTGCAACGATTCAAATGGGACATACCAAAGCGGGCCATCGGGAACGACAACCAGTTCGTCAAATCGGTCCCAGACGCTGGCGTTGGCATTGTTGATCAGTCGCTTCAAAACCTCCTGGGCGATCCCTTTCCAGGCCGGATCCGCGAATTTGTCCAGCTCGATCGCCTGATTACCATCCAGATGTCCCATTGAACGCAACAATGCGCTGATTTGTGCGCGCACCTTAACGGGCGTTTCCAACTGCCAGGTAGAATAGTTCGACTTGCCAAACAGGAACGCATAAGCGCCGCGCGAGGTGATCAGAAACGAGAGGACCAACTGCCGCTCGGGCAGCTCCGCCTGTAGCTTCTTGAAACTCAATTGGGGTGGAAAAACGAAATCCGACGGAGTGCGTCGAAGCGCCATCTCGCGTAATAGGACTTCTTGTGCCAAGCTCACTTTCGATAAGTCCGCCAACGACTTGGTTTGGGCTCGACGTGCGGCGTCGTCATCTGGGACGAGTGGCCCGGCTTCGAGCACTTGTTTGATCGCCGCCGCTTGCTTGGACAACACTGCATATTTTGGATAGCTGGCCAACAAATCTTGTCGCTGCAGGACCGCTTGAGCTCCAATTGCCTCGGGCGGCGCTTCCAACACCCACCGCAACGCCAAGAGCCGTCCGCCCATGGGCAAGGTCGTATAGAACCGATGTCGCCGAATTCGATCGGAAATCTCGATGGCGTGTTCCGGCTCTTTGCGCTTAAGGGCCGCCTCAAACCAATGTTCCATCGCCGGCAGGTGCGGTGTTAAGACAACCGATAGTGTTTCTACTGGATCGACGGCCCAGTCCGTGGGTCCCGGCTCACGCAACGCCGATTCGTACAGCTCGTCCGCCACGCGATCGGTCAAGACCCCGCTAGTATAAAGCCGATCGACCAAACCAATTTCGAACAATCGAAATGAGGACTTTGTCTGATATGCCAAGAGCGAGGCGAAATCTACGTCACCCGCTTTCAGGTTACCCGTTTGGTAATTGACCAGCGCAGCCACATATTGCATACGTGCGCCAACCGCTCCGGCCAGTATTTCTGTCCGAGCTGCGCGCCGACGCGCCTGATCGACAAAGGCGACAGCAGCCACGGGCTCGTTCAACTCGGCCGAGTTCTGCGCGGCAGCCAGTAGCAGGGATACTTCCAGCCACCGAGACTGGCGTTGCGACCAATCGGTGGCACCCGCCAGTGGTGGGTATAGGCCTTTTTGCCCGGTTACGATGTGCGTCAGCAAGCCGTTGCGAAAAGCCTCCTCCATGACATCGAATTGCTCGAACAGCGCCCCACTGATCGTTGCCTCGAAATAGAACTTGGCGGCGTTGGTGAATTGTTTTTGTTGAATCGAAAGTTGACCTAATTGCAGTAGGGTCAGGGGTGTCAGCGGGTGGTCAAATGTCTCCGCCACTTGCAGACCCCTGGTCAGTTCACCAATGGCCGTCTCACCTTTACCAGCGGCGGCGTAGGCCATTCCCAACTGGACGCTGACCCAGGCTTGAGACCAGTGATTCGGTGGTGCAGGCCGCAGTGACAAGGCTTGGAGCACTTGGGCCGTCAGCGGATCGTGCGGACATGCCAAGCCCATGATTTGGTGGCGACGCCGAATGGCAACAGCACTGCAACGCGCAATCTCGTGGGCATTGATCATATGATACTCGGGCAACGCCACGACACCGCCTTGCTGGATCACTCGCTCGTTGTCAGTTCGGCCCTGCAAGATTGGATATCTGTTTGGAAACCGTGCGAGTCCGGTAGCTCGTCCACTCGGCCCCCAGGTCAACGGTCGACGCGAACTTCGGTTGTCTGGCCCCAGCGTCGGAAAGTCGACTCGCAGCATCCAGTGACGATGCGCAACCAACAAATTCAAGGCATGAGTGTATTGTTCTAGTGCCGGTGCCAATTCGCCCATCTGAAACAGGCATTCGCCCATCATTGTGTAGTAACAAATTGAATCGACCCAACGGCCTTCGGTGGTCCGGATGCCGGACTTGCCCGCAGATTGAAAATCACGCAGCGCCGATCGGAAGTCTCCGTCCTGGTACACCAACTGTGCTTGGTAGTAATCCGGTCCTGGATAATCGCGAGACGGCGCACCGAATTGCGCTGCTGCGATCTGCGGCATGAAGGCCACAGTGGAGAACAAGACCCCAAGCAAAAGAACACGATATGTGCATCCGCGATTGCTTTTCATTCGACCATCTCCGTTGGCGGCTCGGTGAATTGTGCGGGGACTCCGCTCGATAGGAAGAGTTCGCCGATTGGTTCCGAGCCAGACATGGTGGCACTGGCGCTAGACAACTGAAGATGCTAGCGTTGCGTGACGAGTGACCAGATCATGTTACTACCTTGCCCAGTTCCTCTCATGATACCCGACGATGCCCAATCGGGCGAGAAACTAAGGCTTCAGCGGCGAGTTTTCGGGTCACACAGGTTTTTCCAGCTTTTCCTCAAGCCGCACCAATTCGTGGACCGATAAGCTGTAACGATTAAGCCGATTTTATCGAGAGAACAGAACGATGAAACCCAACAACTCGACACATTGGACGAAGGCGGTTTTGCTGGGCGCAGGTCTGGCGGCATTGAGTGCCACAGGTTGCCAGTCTCATATTGGCGGCCAGACCCTCCCCAGTCCGTATTACCTCACTGACGACGTTCAGTATTTCGCGCCTGGATTGGAAAACAAGCTGTCCAGTGAAGCTGCGGCCATGAAGGCCTTTGATGCCGATCAGGGAGCGCAAGGCAACTAGCTCACCGATCAGGTTCCTCGTTTACACACCGCGTGGCAACGACGACTCAGCTCATTCGCTCAACACACCGCCCGCCCGCGGTGTGTTGACGCGCACCTATCCAGTTCGCGCCTGTGCCGATTCGCTGTGAAAATCACGATGAGGGCCCACCAAATGTCGCCAAATGTGGCACCCGATGATCTGCTGGCGAAGGCAACTCCCATCGCCTAGCTCTACAGCAGTGGATTTGATCTTCGTACGAATGACATTACCACTGGCTTCTCACTGGGTGCCTTGATCTAGACAACGACTGATGGGAAACTGGGTCTAGGCAACGACTGATGGGAAAACCGTAACGGTTGGCGGAACTGACCGATGGCCCCGTCAGCTCGCCTCGCCCATTCATTCGAGATGAAGGACCCCGTATGCCGGAAGCCACTCAATTGGACCTGACGCAGTTTATTCGAGACATCCCGGACTTCCCCAAACCCGGGATTCTTTTCAAGGACATCACCCCTCTTCTTGCTTCGCCGGAAGCGTTTGGCGAAGCCATTCGGCGGATGGCCGACCACTTTCGAGACCATGATGTCGACGTGATCGTCTCCGCCGAAGCTCGGGGGTTCATTTTCGCCGCCCCGCTGGCCTTGGAGTTGAAAGCCAGCTTTGTGCCGGTTCGCAAGCCCGGCAAACTGCCGTTTGAGACCCACGCGTTTCATTACGAATTGGAATACGGGAAGGACACCTTGGAAATGCACATCGACGGGGTGTCCGATGGCCAACGCGTCTTGGTGGTCGATGACCTGTTAGCCACTGGCGGCACCGTGGAAGCGTGCTGCCAGCTGCTTGAAAACACCGGTGCGAAGGTCGTGGGTTGCGCGTTCTTGATCTGCTTGGATTTCCTCAATGGTGAACAACGTGTCAGCCCGCACGAAGCGTTCAGCTTGATTCACTATTCCTAATCGATCCGGGTTACCGCCAATCTTGCGACCAGTCCGCAGTCTTCAAGCCGCTGCGGATCCGCCATTCGCGCAGGACAGCCAACAACTCTTGCTTGATGGACTCCGCGGCGGGATCGGTCCAGAGATTGTTGATTTCCTGGGGATCACGCGACAGGTCGAACAGCTGACCGTACGGTTCGTCAAGGAAGTGAACGAGTTTCCAGGCCTTGTTCCTGACCATGGTCATGAACTCGCAGCCGGTCAAGATGCCATCCTTGGCTTGCTCCGCGAAGACAAAGGTGCGTCCATTCCAATCTGCGCCCTCCAGCGCGGGCAACATCGTGGTGGCTTCGAGCGTCGGTGGGATTGGAATCCCCGCCAACTCCAAAATAGTCGGCCCCAAATCCATTTGCTGACAAAGCGCGTCAATCTTGCGGCCTGCTTCGAACCGATTCGGCGACCAGACCATCAAGGGGATGCGAGTGATCGAGTCGTACATCGTCCACTTTTGGCTATGCCCATGGTCGGTCAAACAATCACCGTGATCCGAAGTAAAAATCACCATCGCATTTTCCAAGTAACCTTGCCGCTCGAGTGCCTCCATGATCTGCCCAACCTTCTCGTCGATCATCGTCACGTTGGCCAGATAGTATGCTCGCTGTCGATGCCGCTGTGCGTGGGACGGGTCGAGCTCAAGCACGACCGAGTCGTGGTCGACTTCAGAATTGTGCTGGCGCAATTCCTTCAGTGGCTGCGGCTGATTGTCCAGCTCTTCCTGTGTGACCTCCATCAGCGGTAAGTCCTTCTGCAGATAAGGCTCGGCATAGCGAGGCACGGGGTCGTACGGCGGATGGGGCCCGGGAAACCCGATCTGCAGGAAGAGGGGCTTGGTCGGTGGATAGCTGTTGATCCACCACAGGGCCATATCGCCCACAAACATGTCCGGGTGGGTATCTTCAGGTAGCTCCCACTCAAACGCGCCGAGTCGATCGCGATAGTCGGGCAACTTGCGATACTGTTCTCGTTGCTGTTTGACGAGGCCGCGGGACGCGAGTGCCTTGTCCCATTCGTCGAAATAGTAGCGGCCCTCCAAATAGCGGTCTTTGTTCTCCACCACATACCGTTCGTCAAAACCCAGTTCGGTTTCAAATGGCCAACTGTGCATTTTCCCGACATTGGTGCAATGATAGCCCGAGTCATTCAGCAACTCGATCCAACTCCGCCGCCAACGATCCGCGTTCTTTAAGATCCCTGACGTGTGCGGATAGTACCCTTTGAACAAGCTCGCGCGGGCCGGTGCGCACGAGGCGGCCGTGACATGGCAATCTGTGAACGACACGCCTTCGCGAACCAGTCGATCCAGATTAGGCGTGTCCATATAGTCATAGCCCAGCGCGTTGATCGTGTCGTAGCGCTGCTGGTCCGTGATAATAAAGATGATATTTGGCCGTGAGTCGGCCATGGCGCTTCTCCCCAAAGGCGATCTAAGAAAGAAACAGGCGATGCAGCAAATCTATCGGAAACACCAGTGTGTCGCCACTATACTCACTCAGCAGTGTTCGATCGTTTATTGTCGTCTTTCGGACAGTAATTCCTCGAACGATCCTCAGTCCCACCAGAGGTAAAGCTGGGGGGAGGGCTTGGCAAGTTCTTTTTCGAGATTGGAAACCGATCCGACACCTTGATCGACAATATCGGGGCAAAAAGCAAACATCCGCTCAGCCAATTGACGGGGATCATCAACGCGTTGCAGAAACTTGCCGCCCACATAATCCAGTCCGGCCTCCGTAACAACAAACGGCTGTTCTGTTTCCAGCTGCCTCAACCAGTCGATAATCCGCTCTGTCGAGATGTTGTAGTTCAGACCGTCAGTTTGCAAATATGCCAACACGACATATTTCTCCGACGTGGGCAACAAACCGATGACGTCCTGTCGTCGTCGTGCGTCATGGGCGAAGCGAAACAGGAACCAGTCTTGCTTGATCATTTCTAGCCGATGCTGATCGACCAGCGATTGCCCTCGGGCGTCGGCAACATCAAACAGCAACAGAGCCGGCAAGTCGTCGTGCACGCGCAACGATAGTTGGTTGCGTTCAGCGAACTTGTCTGCGACAGCTCGCACCGCAGAGTCACCTGCCTTTTGTGTCAGTTCACCAGCCGCCAAGAAATAAGCGCTGGTGCCGTCGCGGTTGGCACCAGCCTCCAACACGGCAGCGACAATGGCGTCTTCTCGCGTTTGAAGTGCCGCGACCAACGGCGTCCCATACACCGGATCATGTTGGTTGACATCTTCGCCGGCGGCCAGCAAGTCGCGAAGTCGGTCAAGGTCGCCTTCGGAAATGGCCTCGAGCAAAGGTGGTGGATCGTACTGGCCGTCCGTCGCAACAACATTGAATGGATCTACATCGAGGCTTGCGGCCGGAGTCGTCGGTGAAGAATCGACATCCGGCGCCGTATCGCAACCCGTCACGGACCCCCACAATACGACGGCCAGCACCGTCGCAACACTTTGGAAACGGCCGTCAAATCTCAAAGAAATACACCTTATCCGCTGTACCACCAAGCAACCAAGCGCGCTCCTCAGGTGTCACAAAATCGATCCGGTCACGCACCAGGGTGATCGATGCGCTGTAGTTATTCTCGCCAACCAGCTGATACGGCGAATCGCTGGCCCACATGAGCCGCGACGCGCCGAATGATTCGTATAGACGCTTTATCACCGGCAATATTTCCAGGTGCGGTGGCTTCTTTTTGCCTAGTGCGTAATAGGCAGAGACCTTGACTGAAGTGTGTTTGTGCCGTGCCAGGCGGCAGAGGTTTCTCAAGTCCACTTCATCGAAGTTCCCGTCGATACCGATCCTCCCAAAATGGTCGATCACGACGGGAGTGTCCGGGTAGCGTTCGCAGTTCCTATCGACTTCCGGCAAGTTATCGGGGTTGATCAAACAACAGATGGCCTGGCGTGTCTCCGCGGAACATTTCCACATCGCCTGCATCCCCGAATTGCTGAGCCACTGGTCGCCGCGCCGACCGGGTACAATGCGGAATCCGGTCACCCCCAGCCGCAACAGACGCTTCATTTCCAAATCGGGATGGGGTCTGGCATCATCGACCATCCCGACAATTCGGAATTTTCCAGGATGTGCCTTGGCCGAGTCGGTCATATATCGGTTGTCAAAGCCATAGAATTTGGTGTGTGCGATCAGCACGCAGCGATCGACCTTCTCCGTCGCCATCGTCGCCAACAGCTCTTCGGTCGTGAAGCTTGGCGGTGCCAGATCAGCCAGCGTCGCACCCTTGGCCAGTGGGTACTTTTCGATTTCCCGCGTCCAAATATGGGAATGGGCGTCAATTACAGTCGCTTTCTTTCCTTCTGCAAGAGCAGTCGATTGCATATTCGTGGAAAGCTGCGTGGCCAGTCCTGCGACGACGCCGACACCGGCAACGCGGACACCTGAGGCGAGCACGTCGCGCCGCGTCAAATTGGTTAGCTGATGATTCATACGAAGTTCCTTGATAACACCAGAGATCACAGCGCAGCCTTCGGCCGCAACTCAAGGCGGTCTTGTCGGGCGAATTTCTCCTCCAAGGAATTCGCGGAGGAACCGCGAATGAACGCCATTGCATGCGAATCATTCCGTCCCATTCGCATCCATTCGCCGTTCTACACTAATTTCGACTGCTTCGCGCTGCTTGAAAAACTTGCTGAGAAAGCTAACTATTACGAGCTTACCATGCAGAGACGCGTGGCTAACCAGAAGCGGCATGATCACAATCTCGTCCGAACCGCCGCCTCGTTCAACCCGTGTGCTTCTTATGCTACGCATCGTTCAGGGCGGTTGCAATTCAGGTTGGCCAAATGCCTGTCGCATCCGTCGAATTCCGAGTAGACTACGACTTGCCTTGTCGTCGATCTTGCGTGAAAAAAAGATCTTGAGGATTTCCACTTGTCACTGATCGCAACATGCCAATGTGGCGCAAAATTCCAATCTCCACCTCATTTGGCGGGACGGCAGGTGGCTTGTCCAACCTGTGGTCAGGCGCTCGTGGTCCCCGCCGCTGCACCAACACCGGTTCAGGCAACCGGGGCGATCGCCGTCGGTTGCCGATGCGGAAAACGGTTTGCAGCTCCGCCCCATCTGGCCGGTCGTCAGGTCCAATGCCCCGCCTGCCAACAAGCCCTGATGGTCCCCACCGGCGCGACGCGACCTGCAACTACCGCCGCACCAGTTGCAGCCACTGGACCCATCGCCGTCAGCTGCCGCTGTGGAAAAAGTTTCGCAGCACCGCCTAATCTGGCTGGAAAGCGGATCGCTTGTCCGTCGTGCCGCAATCCGATTCAAGTACCGCATCCTGGTTCGCCCAGCGCACCTTCGGCGGCCAATGAAGATGGATTTTGGGATGAAATCGAGTCGCCAGTCAAAACGCCACAAGAGATCTATGCGGCCGAAAACGAAAAAAAAGAGACGCTCTCACCTCCCCAAGCCACATCGTATGCGATCAACCGCCTGGCCCGAGGCGCGGCGCCAGGAAGTGTGTACGACGAACTCCGCGAAAAGGGAGTGGGGCACGATGAATCAGAGCGGATCGTCGAGGATCTTCAGGATGGGAAGAAACGACGTATCAAGGGCGGCGCACCCAGCCACAACAGTAAGGTTGGCATGGCGTTTTGGGGGCTTGCTACGCCTGGATGGTTGTCACTCTTCGGCGCGATCATCTTATTCGTCCTTCTGTTCGTCCGAGAGTACGATCGAATGGAACTAATTGGACTCATTGTCCTCATTGCAGTCCTAATATGCACGGGAATCAGTGCAGTCGCGACCTCTGTGTTGTTGCAAAACCGTTTCAAACCCGCGCGGTATGCCGGATTCTTCTTCGCCATCCTCTACTTATGTGGTGGACCGCTACACATCGTTTGCGGCGTTTGTGCGCTAATCAGCCTCAGTTCCGGCGACATGACGGAGTATCTTAACGAAGAATAGGCAGCGGCAAGTGCCGCGCTTTCCGCTCCAGGAGTTGGTCGATGCGAGACATTCGAGTCGCAACCGTTCAATTTGAAAACCGCGACAACGACAAACCGTTCAACCTCGGCCGAATTGATGCCTTGACGGGCCAGGCCGTCGCGCAGCGTGCGGAGATCGTCAGCTTTCACGAGGGCTGCATTCCCGGCTATACCTGGATTCAACCGCTGACGAAGGACCAACTTCTAGAAATCAGCGAATTTGTACCGGACGGCCCGTCGGTAGAACGGTTGATCGAAATCGCGCGGCAACATCAGGTCGTCGTGATGGCCGGGCTGATCGAGCGTGACGCCGACGATCGCGTTTACAACTGCTACGTGACAGTCGGCCCCGATGGCTACCTGACGAAGTTTCGCAAGCTGCATCCATTCGTCAACCCGCATCTTTCCGCCGGCAACCAGTACAACGTGATCGACTTGCTGGGTTGCAGGGTGGGTTTCCTGATCTGCTACGACAACAACTTGCCTGAGAACGTCCGCATGACGGCAATGTTGGGTGCCGAGATCATCTTCATGCCTCATGTCACCTGCTGCCTGCCGTCGGCAATGCCAGGTCGCGGAACGGTGGATCGCGAGTTATGGGACCAGCGGGACCGTGATCCCGCGCGTCTTCAACAGGAATTCCAGGGGCCCAAGGGTCGCCAGTGGCTCATGCGCTGGCTGCCAACCCGCGCGTACGAAAACGGCATTTACGCCGTGTTCAGCAATCCTGTCGGCTGGGACTACGACACGGTCAAGCCGGGCCTGGCCATGATCCTGGATCCATTCGGCGAAGTGATCGCGGAAAGCCACGCGTTGGGCGACGATGTCGTAGTCAGCCTCTTGACTCCAGACAAGCTGACACACGCTTCTGGCCAACGCTACTTGAAGGCACGACGCCCGGAACTGTACGGAAAGCTCGTCGAACCCCAAAAGTCCGTGACGCTACCTGGCTGGTCGATGGAACGTGCGGACGAATAGGCTGCGTGCCCGGCTGTACTTCCGTACGCTGTGCGTACTTTGTTGGCGACCGTCAAGCCACGGTAGGGCATTGGACTCTTTACTTTCGCTTCCGGGACCGCGGCACGGCTTGCGCAGGGTCGAAGCTGGGATTTGATGTTGGCATTTGTGCACCAACGTCAGCTCGCCAACCATGTAGCCGATCGCGCAATGCGTCGGCGAGGTCGGGACGATAGGCAGCCAGATTGCATTGTTCACTAATGTCGTCGGCCAGGTTATACAGTTCGACGTGCTGGTCTTCGTAGAATTCGATTAACTTCCAATCACCGCGCCGCACGGCACCATAGGGGCTGCCCTAGGCCGCGCCAAAGTTGGCATTTCCTGGTGAACTGAGCTAGTTTTTGGAGGGCAGTTTTGTTTCACTGTTGCCAGTCAGTGAAAATCGTCTCCCAGGGATGGATCACGGA
>JASLRF010000417.1 GCA_030744095.1 Pirellulaceae bacterium
GCCTTCGTCCTCAAAACGTCAGGACGCTTGTCACTGGCCAGGCCTTCGAGGCGTGAGCCTCGGTAGACAAACAAAACCAGTACCAAAACGACGACGCCGAGTACAATCTTCTCGACGTGCAGGGAAAAGAATCGCTTAAAAGCGTCTTTGTCTAAGCCAAGTTTCGCCATCGTGTGGCTCCTCGTGTCGTTGCGAGGTACGTCCTCGATTTTGTCTTTTTCGCACGCCGTCGTTCCTAACGGCGTACGAATTCAGTATAGCAGTTCGACCCTTGTCAAGCAGGCTCAGATCGCCCGATTCGTTGGTTTTTACTCATGTGCTCTTAGCCACCAGCCTGCGCAGGCTGATTCAATTGGTCGCCAATTTCCGGGTCTGCTCCTCCAGCCGCCGCTCCAGCTCCAGGAGCAGCGTCTGCCGGTGTCGTTGCGTCGGTCGCAGGTGGTGCACTGGTATCATCGACCGGTGCTGTGGGCGTTGTCGTGCTGCCTTCCAGATCCGTATCCGCCGTGACCTGACTTGTCGCCTCTTGTAAACGCAGGCTAATCGGATTGTAGATGTACACCATTCCGTAGATTTCGACAGGCAGATCGTAGGGTGAAACGTCACTAAACGCGCCGCTGCTTCCATCACCGCCCTCGTAACCACCGGGACCTTCTCCCATCCCGCTTCCCATTCCGAACGAACTTCCCTCGCCGGCCGCTCCTTCATCGCCGAAGCCGGCACCAAGACCGCCACCAAGGCCGCCACCAAGGCCACCGCCAAGACTCCCACCCATTCCACCAGACATCATTCCCCCGCTCATTCCGCCGCCCATTCCGCCAGGATATGAACCTCCCATGCCACCAATCATGCCGCCATTACCGCTGGAACCACTACCGATTCTGTTAACGCGCACCTGCCGAACTTCAACCACTAAGTTCGAGCTTCCACAAGCTGCGATAAAATTGTGCAGTTTGCGCTGATCAATGACCATACCCATCCGAATGGGAATCCGTTTGGCGACCACCAGGAAGGCGTTCGCAGGTGCTGGGTTTTCTGACTCCATCACCTCGCGCAATCGACTGGCGGCGATTGGAACATAGTTGTTGTCGACGTATCGGTTGTGTGCCGGATCGTTGCTTGCGACCGCCATCGCCCCGCCTTCGCCAAGCATACCAGAGCCTTCCATACCAGAGCCTTCCATACCAGAGCCGTCCATGCCAGAGCCTTCCATCCCGCCGGTTTCACCATCCATGCCAGCACCGCCCATCGCGCTGGCTCCTGACCCCATGCCTGATTCACCGTAGCCTTCCATCCCGCTGCCGGGTCCTCCCATCCCGTCCATCATTCCAAGCCCGCCTTCGCCACCGGTGCCACCGGCAGCAGCTTGAAGACGCTGCACGCGGCTGGTTGTAGGTCCAACTTCTCGTCCCATCTGGATATATTTGATTTCCTTGACCGTCGCGTTGTAACGCGCCGTTGCGCCCTGGTTCGTGGTGGCCACAATTCGCATCAAGGCTTGCATGACCCAGAGATTCTCTTGGGCGTACAGAATGTCCAAAGTCCCAGGTTTTCCGCCAGGCAATCTTCTCCAATCAAACCTCATACTTTGCAATCGCGTTTGGTCCGATGGATCCCATGTGACGATCGCCGTTGAAACAGCACCTAAACCTGTGCCTGGTAAACCAGACTGACCGCCCATCCCACCGCCAAAAACTCCGCTCGCGCCGCTGCCAAAACCACCATCGCTGCCACCGCCATAACCACCTTCGGTGTCACCACCAAAACCACCTTCGCCAAGACCACCTTCCATGCCACTGCCCCGCATGCCTTCACCACCACCTCCGGCCCCCGAAGGCAACCAATCGGCACCGATGATCTGGGCTAGTTTTGGCAGTTCTTCCTGGATGTAATTTCGATAAAGTTCGCGAAATTGGACATCGATTTCGTTGGTCGGATCGTTGGGGGCGTATTTCAGTTTCTCGATCGGACGATACTCGTCCACTTGAGCAATGAACTCGTCCCCCAGCTCTTCAGGCCAGACAAGGAATTTGCGTTGCTGCTCGTATTGAATCTTCCATGCAGCCACGACTTCCGCGATGATCTCTTTTTCTAATTTCTCCAACCCTTGCTGGGATAGAGAATTGGGATGAGCGGGTGTTTTCCTAATGGCAGTGTCGATGCTAAAAGCTTTATCGATCCGACTTTTCCCTTGCTTGGTGGCATCGTTCATGCCGGAGGTGGTGACAAACCAACCGCCCAACAGCAACGGCACCATGATGCTACAGACGACCCAAAACCAGTGCTTGACGAGTTTTGATAAAATCAGCTTGACTTGATCCACAATTAGCTCCCTTCCTCAGTTTCGGATGCATCCCCTGCTGCGGGTGTTGCTGGATCACTTCCAGCCTGTTCGGCGGCTGCCTTTGCGGCGTCGGCTGCTGCCTTTTGCAACGCTTTTTCCCGATCCTCGCGCTCTTGAACGCGAGTGGTCAAGCGGTTTTCCTGCCACACAAACTGGACCGTGAACGAGTGTTTTTTGACGGAAAAGAACTGGGGTTCCACCTCTGCGCCCTCGGCTGCCGGGCCACCCGGTCCGGCTGGACCACTACCGGCAAGTGATCCGGGTCCGGCAAGACCGCCTGGCGCTCCACCAAGCGCGCCCGGCGCATCACCGAATTCACCAGACGCTCCACCAAACCCACCCTCGCCCAAACCACCATTGGCACCGCCCGTGGTTGGGGCAAAATCAGGATTGGGGACTGGCGTCAATACTGGCTGACCGCTTTCTACGGCTAGGATGGGAAAGCCGATTCCCAGCTCTTTCATTGTGAACTCCGTCTGCGTTCCCGTTCCATCGCTCTTATTTGGAAGAACAACGCTACCTCGCTCGAGTTCTTTCAGCAGGGTGCTTCGTACGTGCACGGCACCTCCCAAGCTGAGCGACTTGTTGAAGTAATGGTAGCCTTGGATTTCGATGATCCAGCCAGGGCCTGTGGGGCCAGGCAAGTCGAGTCCAGCGCCACCCGAATCTGCCCCGTCTTGCTCGTCCAACGTGCCTAGCTCGTCCAACATGTCTGACGAATCACTGTCACCTGTCTCTACCCCGGCAACGTCGTTGTCGCCGACCACCGGTTCGGCGATTGGAAATCTCTTCTTGAGAAACGCCATCAGCTCGTAGTTCTTTACCTGCACCTGATTGTTGGCCCACCATGTGGACAGATCGGGGAAGTACTCGGACTCGATATGATCGATGTAAAGCTCTCGCCGCTCGTCCAACGCCGTGTCTTTATGGCTTACGTACTCGCCAACCGGCATGTCTTGCGTAACGGGAAGGGCGGCGGTGATCGCCTTCATGAGCTCCAGCCATTGAATGCGACGGTCACCTGATCCGACAACTTCTTCGCCAACCTGGGTCATGAATTCCAGTTTGGCGACCTGGTTCTGATGCTCGGCTTTAAATCCATCACTAGTTGTCTTGTGGCCTGCCATTTCGGCTTCCGCAGCTTCCCAAGTTACGCCGTTCGTGGCAGCGTTTTCCTGGACCTCGGACCAAACGCTGTACGTGAACACGAAGCTGAATGCACACGCCAGCATCAACGTGCTGAGCGAAGCAATGGCCCACGGTTTCTTCGCCCGCACGATCCTTGCCGTAGTAATCTCACGAGGCAAGAGGCTCGTCAGCAATCGGGCTTTCTTCAGCCCCTGCAAACACAATCCGTAGCTCACACCGAAGGCCAGAACGTTGTCTGTAAAAGCCGGTGAGGAGACGACTGACGGACCACCCAACAAGTTGTATTTCTCGAACTCAATGACTTCGTAGCCAAGGTTCTTTGCCACATACTGCTGGAGCCCCGGCAGCTTGACCGTATTACCCAATAGGACCACACCACGAATCTTCGCCTTGCGATCAATTCCTTGGAAAAAGCCGATCGATCGCTGAACCTCGGTCACCAAATCGTTGAAGATCGGGCGCATGGCTTGGAACACCGCCTTAGGGTCTTCCGCCTGACGCGCGTTTCGTTTGAGATGTTCGGCCTTGGCAAATGTCAGCTTGAGTTCCTTGGTAAGCTGTTTGGTGAAATGGTTACCGCCGAGCGGGATACTGCGTTGCCAGACACGAAAACCATTCGTAATCACCAAGTCCGTCGCGTCGGTTCCCATCGCCAGGATGACGATGGATTCGGGGGGCTCGTCCGGGTCGAATTCATCGGGATCGGGACCATCCGAAAGAATGTCGTACGAAACGAAATTGTAGATTGACAACGGCGCCAACTGGACGATGTCCAATTCGATCTCGGCCTTGTCAAACGGCTGCAAATAGCGATAGACCTGCTCGCGTTTCATAGCGAACAAGCCAACCTCGGTATCAATGGCAAAACCATCAACTTCCGTGCCACCGGCCATCTGTTGGAAATCCCAGATGACCTCTTCCAGCGCAAAGGGAATCTGTTGTTTCGCTTCGTATTGAACGATGTCCGGAATCCGTTTGACATCGACTGGCGGTGGCTTGAAGAACTTGGCGAGGCCGCTTTGGCCAGGCACCGAAATCGCGACCTTCGCGTCAACGACCTCGTTCCGCGACAGAAACTGTTCCAGTGCCTCCTGAACGAGGGCCTCGGGATCAGCTTCGGGCTGGCTGAGAATCTTGGGATATTCGATGTAATCGAATGCATCCGCGACAACCTGGCCATCTTCTTCCACGCACCGCAACGCCTTCAGGCCACATTGTCCTATGTCGATTCCCCAAACGTAATTTGGCTTTTTTGCCATAAGTCAGTTCCTCTGCCGGAGAATTGCAGTCCGTACGCTCGGAACGATAATCAGTGATCACCGCCTACCGCGTTACGGGTCGGGTTTTTGAATTGCTGTAATGTCAAACGGCGCACAGATTTGGTGCCGCAAACCCCTGCTATCATTAATTCATCCTACTGACGCCGGTTTGCGATTGTCAACTAATTACTGGCCGCGAGTTTACAGATTTCCACCCATTGGTGGCGGCGATTCGTGTCTGAACCGGCCCAAATTTTGACCGCCAGCGGTCGACGCACCTCAATTCCGGAGCTATCGTGGAGGGCCCGATGCCACCTCTCAGAATAGATCCCGATCGGCGCCAAGCAGCATGAAATTCCAAGAACTTGTAATTCTTCTGCCGTGCCACAGCCTCGAAGACTTTCCGCATCACCATGAAGGGGATGAAGCGGCTGGGCTCTTGGCCGCCTGGACCTCCCTTTGGCATCCCGCCCTGGTCGCTTCGGCAAACGCGGCTCCCACTTGGTCCCGGGTGGACGACACACCCGAAAACCTGGCTGATCGACTGCTGATTGTCCCTTCGGTCAGCGAGAACGAACTGCCCACAGGCTTCGTTCAGCGGGCTCAAAGTGAGGGCGCCTGCTTGATTCGCAACCAAACTGACCGAGCTCGTATTGTCGCTGCGGCCCTCGAGCAGCTTGATGGCGGAGATCGGGGCATCGACTCGGAACTCGCCGCGGACTTCCACGCTTTGGGTTACGGTTTCCTGCAGATCCAGTTGCTTACCCGACAAATGAGGTATTCGAGCAACCTTGACGAATACCATTTCAATACACAACTCGTTGCTGGGGCACAGGCTGCGGCCAGCGGCGACGCTGCTTTGGCAGGTGAGAAACTGACCGCTTGCTTCGATCTGTTGGGCGAAGAACGTGATCATTTTTACTCAGTGGACGCTTTCTTGATCGACATCACGATGGTCGAATCCTCCACGTTGGGCGAATCGATGCGTACCAGCATTGACAGTGCGACACCCAGCAATTTCATGATCCGCGGCGAACTGCTAGATCATTTGGCCGAGCACTCGCCGGAGACCATGCAGGCTCTGTCGGCGGCGGTGGCGGCGGGTAGCGCAGGGTTGATTGGTGGCGAAGACATCGAGTCACGGTTGCCGTTGCTTTCGCAAGAATCGGTGCTCAGCACACTTCGTCGCGGCGGGCAGCGCTATGTCGAGCGGCTCGACCACCGGCCAACCGTTTTTGGACGACGCCGTTTTGGCCTGACGCCTTGCTTGCCCCAAATCCTCAGCAAGTTCGGGTTTGCCGGGGCGTTTCATGTCACATTGGATGATGGTCGATTCCCACAAGGCGCGCAGATCAAGACCCGGTGGGAGGGCACCGACGGATCGGCAATTGATTCAATCGCCAAAGTGCCCCTCGATGCGACCAAGCCAGAAACATTCTTGGGATTAGCGCAAAAGCTCGGCGAATCGATGGATATGGATCATGTCGCGTCGATTTGCCTGGCCCACTGGCCCGGGCAGGACAGCGACTGGTTCGAAGACCTCAAACGATGCGCCAAATATGGATCGGCATTGGGAAAATTCGCCACCGTTGAGGCCTATTTTCGCGATACTTACATGCCAGGACAGTTGGATCGATTCGAGGCAAGTCAGTACCGCTCGCCCTACCTCAAGCAAAGCGTCATTCGTCGTCAGGCGGATCCGATTTCAGCGATTCAGCGTTATTGGCGAAGGCGTTTCACCTGGGACGCCGCGAGCAACCTGCGAGCTCTGTCGCACTTGATCACCGGCGACTCGTCTGGCATTCGTGACGACCTGGAAGCGTCGATCGATCGACTCGCGGAACCGCCTCAAGCGGTTGCCCAAGACCCCTCGGACGCGGACGCAAAGCAGAGCGACTCGCTGACCGCGGATCCGGTCGACGACAAGCTCGAAGACTCGCTTACCCATGCCCTCCAACAATTTGCCGAAAGTCTACCGCCGCAGGACACGCCACCGGAGAAGGGCTATCTGATCGCCAATCCGCTGAATCACGCCCGCCGCATGTTGATTGATATCAGCGAATTGGATCGGCTACCCGAAGCCGCCAAGCCGGTCTATGCCGTCGGCGAAGCGGATGGTTGCAAGCTGGCGGTGGTCGACGTGCCGTCGATGGGATTCGCGTGGCTGGCGGCGTCGGCAACGCAGCGGACCGCCAAGCAGACGAATCCAGCCATGGCCGAAGAAAGCGATGGCGCGTTACTGCTCCGCAACGACTTCTTTGAAGCGAGTATCAATCCGACGACTGGCGCGCTGCAATCGATGCAGGATTACCAGACGCGTGGCAATCGTATTTCCTATCAGTTGGCGTTGCGGTGCTCTGGTCCACAGCAACGACCAGGCGAGGCGGGGCGCGATGCTGATGAGGCTGCCGTTTATTCGGTCATGGTGGCTGAGTCCGTTGATCTGCACTGCGTGCCTGGTACGCGCGGTGAAATCCTGGTGCGCGGAAAACTAGTCGATCGTAATGGCCAGCTGCTGTCCCATTTTTCTCAAACATATCGAGCTGTGCGGGGCAGTCGCGTGCTGGAGCTGGAAATCGAACTGGACCCGCAAAACGAACCTGCAGCCGATCCGTGGAGTTCATATTATGCTGCCCGGTTTGCCTGGAAAGACGAAGGGGCCGAGCTGTTCTATGATTGCCAACAGACTCGACATCCTGTCAGCCAAAAGCACATCGAGGCCTGTCAGTTCATTGAAATCGATACCGGCGACTCACGAACAACGCTGTTGACCGGCGGGCTCCCGTATCACCGTCGGGCCGGTCATCGGATGCTGGATAGTCTGTTGGTCGTCCGAGGTGAACGAGCACGAACATTCCGCCTGGGAATTGGTGTCGAGCTGGCCAATCCAGTCAATGATGCGGTCTCGCTGATATCGCCCACGCTGTCGATTCTCCGCACTGTTGCACCTCCCGCACCGGCGACGAGCAGCTGGTTGTTTCACTTTGACGCCAAAAGCTTGTTGGCCACACACTGGGAAGCGCTGTGCGAAGAAGGGCGGATCGTCGGTTTTCGTGTCCGGGTTCTGGAAACAAGTGGCAAGGCGACTCGCGCAAAGCTGCGTAGCTTTCGACCGGCTGTCGCCGCCAAACACATTGACTTTGTGGGCGAGACAATCGGCGACCTTCAGGTTGAAAATGGCATTGTCTGTTTGGAGATGACGGGCCACGAATGGGTGGAAGTCGAGGCGCGTTTCAGCACATGATGTCCCGCTCTGAGGAATGAGTGATGATCGTGACCATTGATGGGCCAGCCGGCGCCGGTAAGAGTACGGTGGCGCGAATGTTGGCCCAACGGCTGGGATTTCGCTTTCTGGATACTGGTGCCATGTATCGCGCGGTTGCCTGCGGCGCGTTGCGTACCGGTGTCGACATGAACGATGCCGTAGCGATGGTGCGAATTGCTCACAGCCTGCAGATCGAACTGGAGCCAGAACGCGTCAGGATAAACGGCGCGGACGTGACCAAAGAACTGCGCTCGGCAGCCGTCACTGCGGCCGTCCATTTTGCGGCCGATTTGCCAGAAGTTCGACATCGACTGGTCGAATTGCAGCGCCAAACGGCGACCAGTACGGACATTGTCAGCGAAGGTCGTGACCAGGGCACTGTCGCCTTTCCTGACGCGGAATGTAAGTTGTACCTTTCTGCGTCACCCCGAGAACGCGCCAAGCGTCGTCAGCTGGAAATGGAGCGACGTGGCGAACAGGTGGATTTGGACGAATTGCTGCAGCAGCTAGACGAACGGGACAGGCGCGACGCGACTCGGCGCTTCGGCCGAATGCAAAAAGCCGACGATGCGATCGAGGTGGATACCGACGGCATGACGTCTGAGCAGGTTGTCGACCGGCTCGAAGAGATCGTCCGATCACGTCAGACTGCGACTCGCTAGTCCGGGTCATGCGTAGTGCACGCTGCCAGGGTGCCAACAAACGAGTGTGAATGCACGCTGGCAGCGTGCTCTAGAAATCGCTTGAGCTCGCCATGCAACGCCATTGGTTTAAACGCATCGCTTATCGAGCAATCCGCTTGATGGTGAGGCTCATGGCGGTTGCCTCGTTTCGCTTTCGCAGCTTCGGCTCGCGAAACATGCCGCCCGAGGGCCCGGTGCTTGTTTGCTCCAACCATCAAAGTCACTTGGGTCCTGTGCTGGTGGGGATGGTCTTTGGGCGTCGATTGAATTTTGTCGCCCGCAAGTCTCTGTTCAAGTTTGCCCTACTTCGGTGGCTGATCCAATTCCTGGATGCGATCCCAATCAACCGGGACGGAATGGGGCTGGAAGGCATTAAAGAGTCGATTCGCCGTCTCCGCCGTGGCGAGGTGGTGTTGATTTTTCCCGAGGGTACGCGAACGACTGACGGAGAATTGGCCCAACTAAAGCCCGGTTTCTGCGCCCTCGCTCAACGTACCAAAGCCGCGTTGCTGCCAGTTGCAATCGACGGCGCCTATCAAGCGTGGCCGCGAAATGCCAAGACGATCAGTTTCTGCCAGATCCAGGTTTTTGTCGGAGAACCGATTCACTTCGGTGATTACGAGCAGATCGACGATAAGCAACTCGTCAGGGAACTTCACCAGCGAATCAAGACCTGCCATTTGTCGCTGCGCGGCGACTACGATCTTAAAGCTGTACGATCTCCGAAGGGTGGGCGGGGTTACCCGAGCGAACTAAAGACCCGGCTGCGGTTGTTCTAGGTACATGAATTTGCTAGATTTGCAGGCTTCGTCTCGCCTTTAGGGCAGGGCCGGTTAGGTTGTGAAGCAACCCGTGCATGAGCCTTGCCACGCCGCAAAACAGAACCTTTCACCCTCAACCCCCCCCTTGTGACATCCCGATGGTCAATCGAAACCTCATTCGCGATTTAGAAGACGTAGATCTGCAAACACTATTGGACGCCGAAATCGGTGCGATTGACGAGGGCGACGATATGTTGCCTTTGATCGAAACTGAAGGCTCGTTT
>JASLRF010000418.1 GCA_030744095.1 Pirellulaceae bacterium
GGCCGGCTTGATATTCTGCCATCTGAACTTCCAGGTTTGTGGTGGACGCGGCACGTGTCTCCTGAAATGCCTGATACTGTTCGTAGAACTGCGCGAGATTCCGTAAGTTCGCTGCGATGGCATGAGATGCGGCGTGCAGACCTTGTTCGAGGTTTGCCCGGTCGCGCGAAATGAACAACTCCTGCCGTCTCAGTAACGCCCGTTCGCGACGCAGACCCAGGGGAACTGAAAAATTGATTGCCAAGGTCCAATCGGTGAATTGTCCAGGGCGCGAGGAAACAGCTGGCATCTCGCCTTCCAGACCGTTCCAGCGATAGAGCGCCACGGCATCCAAGTTCGGTCGCACCAGATTACGTGACTGGAGTAACCGCTGCTGGTCGGCTTCCAGGACAAGTTTCAGCTCGATCAAATCAGGTCGGTATTGTTCGGCCATCACCAGCAATGACTCCCAGTCCATCTCCAGCCGATTGCGCGCTGGCGGCGATGTGGGAACCAACTGGTGCGTATCGTATGGCGGAAACCCCAACAGGTTGCGAAATCCAGCCTCACGCTGCAGCAGGTTGGAGCGGGCCGCGATCAACGCGGCACGAAAGTCTGCCAACGCAACCTTCGTCAAAGACACGTCGCCGATGTCAGCGAGTTCGAGACGCATACGTGCTTCGTTCTGTTCGAAAGCAAACTCCACTTGTTCGAGCTGTTGTTCGCGAGCCCAGAGATCGGTTCGTGCAAAGACAAGGCCCCAATACGCATCGATCGTGCCACGTATTAACTCTTGCAGCGAGTCCTTCAGTTGAAAGTATGACCGCTCGGTGTCGATCCGCGCTAGCACGATCGGCGCCATGTTGACGCGCCAACCGCCACCCTGCAACAAAGGCTGGGTCAAACTGAGTTCGGCTGACGATCGCGTCTGCGGGTTGAGGAAGAAGAATCCTGGGCGGAGTGTCGTAGGCGTCGTGTTAACACCCATGTTGAGTGTGGCGCCGGTGACTGTCGTCTTGGTAACACCCGCATCCAGGTTGTAATTGTCCGAGCGAATACCTTCGATCACACCGAGTCCCGAATCGAACGCCGGAGTCTCGATGCGATTGAAGCTGTTTTGGGCTTGAAAGATGGGGTCGAATCGCGCGTGCGCTTCGTCGATGCCGTTGTTGACGATCGCCGCATCGTAGATCGTCTGACCACTCGAAGCGGCTGACAAACCTGTAAAAATGCGGACGACTTCTGCATTGGCCAGGGCTGTACGAATCGCTTCGTCCAATGAGAGGTTGCGCGGAGGCAACTCGTCTATCGAAGTCACTGTGGGGGGCGGCGGCGTTTTAGGAATCGGCACGTGCGCAAGTTCGGACGGATCACGCACCTGGACCGACCGCTCTTCAGGAAAGATAAAAGGGAACGACTTTTGCGCCTGCGCAGACTGTACCATGGCAGCAGTGACAACAACCGCTACCATCGCGCACATCGACCTACGGATTCTGCCACTTCCCATGATAATGACAGATCGACCGGTCGATCGGCTCGATGTAATGCAAACTGTGGCGACGGTTAGAATCAGGATGCGGGCTGTTCGTCATCTGCCGGCTCGTCGTCTTGTTCCGATTGTTGCTCATTTTCCGATTGTTCGTCATCTTCCGAATGTAACGCCTGTAACGCCACGCGGAAGTCGGGTGTGTCCGTCACGATTTTCCCATCGCGGAGAACCACTGTCCTGTGGGCGTTGCGAGCCACGGCCTGGTCGTGCGTAACGAGAATAACGGTTATGCCGTTCTCCTCATTGAGCTTTTGGAACAACTCGATCACTTCTCGCCCGGTCCGCGTGTCGAGATTGCCAGTGGGTTCGTCCGCCATCAACATGGAAGGATTGTTGACGAGCGAGCGGGCAATTGCCACGCGCTGTTGCTGTCCGCCGGAAAGTTGACCCGGATGATGGTCCATTCGATCGCCTAGCCCGACCAGTTCAAGTTTTTCAACTGCACGGCGCTGCCGCTGGCGGCCTGAGATGCCACTGCCGTACAGCAATGGCAGTTCAACGTTTTCGAGGGCTGACGTACGCGCCAAGAGATTAAAATTCTGGAAGACGAAGCCAATATGGTCGTTGCGAATCGCGGCCCGCTGGTCCCGCGTC
Source organism: Pirellulaceae bacterium (assembly GCA_030744095.1). Next base: position 2,123 of record JASLRF010000418.1, read on the forward strand.
ATCGTAACGACCTCGTCTCCCGCCAGCCGATAACTTCCTCGCGTTGGTCGGTCCAGGCACCCCAAGGTGTTCATCAGCGTCGACTTGCCCGATCCTGACTGGCCGATCAGTGCCAGGTATTCACCTTCTTCGATATTGATGTTTGCGCCGCGCAGTGCCTCGACCTGCACCTCGCCCAGATCGTAGATCTTCCACAAGTCCCGAACTTCGATCAGTGCCACGCGGTCATCCCGTAAGATTCTTGCCAATCGTAAACATCTCGTCCGGCCCACCACTGAATCGACTGGTTCTGAGCCATCTTTGAGACTAATCAACGGACCGGGAAGGGGCAACGGGAGGCAGCTGGGCTGGCATTGCTACAACCGTGAGATGGCCGGCAACTCCCACGGCTTCCAATAAACCCGCGCGTTGCGAACCGATTGGCTTGATCGTCACCCAACGAATGCGATTGTTGAGGATTATACTCGCTATTTGCCGAGCTGCTTTTGCAGCCATCGGTATGCCTCGCGGCGCACTGCGTCGGGGAAATCGTGAGCGCTGTCGGGATAGCGCACGGTAAGCCGCTCCGAGGCTTGGCGCAATTTGTAAACTGGACCAACCGCGGCGACCGCCTTTTTGACGCCGGCAACGTCAAAATTGCTGTCGTGAATTGGTGCGTTGATGAACACGGCGCGCGGGGCGATAGCCGTTAGGACTTCGTAGAAATCGAACGGCACGCGATCCGGATCATTGCTGTACACGTCGCGGAGTCGCGGCATGTAACGATCGCTCGTCCAACCGGCGATCTTGCCGCCGTAGTAATCGTGGAATGGTGTGAACCCACAGCTGGCCACGACGGCACGAATCCGCTGGTCGAACACTGCAGTGAACAGCGAGTTATGGCCACCGAGCGAATGGCCGATGCAGCCGATCTTGTCGTGGTCGACTTCAGGCAGGGTCTCCAGAACGTCTATGGCGCGGTGGTTGTTCCAAATCGCTTTCATCGAACCGCTGGCATAGTGCCTGCCTTGTTTTTGAAAATCGTACGGATATTCGCCGAACGACGGATAGTCGGGCACGATACAGACGAATCCAAGCTCGGCTAACTCGTGCGCGTAGTGCAACGTGGGACGACCGCTCAGGCCGGCGGGTTCGTCCTTGCCTGGACGCGTGGTCTGATGCAAGCAGAGCATAGCAGGGGAGGGGGCCGCCAGTGTTTTGGGGATCAAAATGTAGGCCGGCACACGATCACCAGGCTCGGCAGCGAACGTGATCTTCCGTCGCACGTACTTTTCGGTCTCTGTCTCCTCGACCAGCTCGATGCGCAGTGGCACGCGCCGGTCACTAGAGGGCAGTGGGCCCATCGCCTGCTGAACGCCCAGCAAGATATGGGCGCGACGGACGGCCAAGTCGGCAGGCGATTCGATTGCACGGGGTTTGCCCGCCTTGTCCAAATAGACCGAGACGTCTGCGTGATCCTCGTAGCGCGGCGGAATGTCGCGCCCCGCAGGGTGGTTGTCTGCGTCGTTGCCTGCCGTGTTGGTCGAGGCGGACGAACTGACCAACAGGTTTTCGAACCAGTACAAACCGCTGCGCCCTGGCGCGATAACGTCGACGTCGCCGTCCATGTCCAGATCGACGGCTTTGGGGTCCAGTCCAAACCCCGCTGGACCGCCCGGGGAAATCGTTCCGCGTCTCCACGTGTGGGTCGCTCGATCAAACCTGTACCAGTACGCGACCAGGGGATCGTATTCGCCGGGGTCCTTGCCATCGTGCCCCATGTAACGCTTGCCGGCAACAAGATCCACGTGACCATCATTATCGATGTCCGCGAGCAACAGGCTGTGTGGCTGTGACCAACTGGTGTCGATCGCATGGCGCTGCCACACCGCGGTACCA
>JASLRF010000419.1 GCA_030744095.1 Pirellulaceae bacterium
GCTCTAACCAACTGAGCTATGCCCACCATTGGCGAAGCCACCTAGTTTATCCCCGCTTTGTCAATCGGTCAACGCCGCGAAGACGTTAGGGTTTGGGCCCGTTTGGGCCACTGAGAAATGCCGTTTTGCCCCGACAAACTCGGTTCACGATTGGTGTCACGATTCGAACGGAAACCGCTCGTCGAGCTTGGCATTTGACAGATCGACGAGAAAGCCGGCCAACCGCTCGACGAGCAGGTCCATTAGCATTCGCCCTTTCTCCGCCGAAGCCTCGTGGGGATCGCCCACACCCGTATTGCTGGTCAGCAGATGCCATGGCCGCGTAATCGAAACCCATCCATTGTTCACGGCCTCAAAGCGGGTGGACCCAACCTGCCCGGCGTCTGCTGTCAACGTTCCATCGTCATTGCGATCGACTAAATCTGGAAAGTACGCAAGTGCAAACGACGTTTCCATTTCGCCAGCGTGGTCATCTCGGTTCGTAAAAATCGACTTGTACTGATCAGCAATCATTTGATACCAGTTGCAAAGAAACAGTTGCACGCCTGTCCTATCGTACATTTCCCGCAACAGTGGTTTCATGTCGTTACCGCCGTGGCTGTTAAGCAAGAGCAGCTTACGGACGCCACTCTTTTCGAGCGTGGCCGTCAGATCCTTGATCACCTGAAACAACGTCGAAGGATCGAGGTTCATTGCCAGAGGAAACGCCTGCAAGTTCGTGTCGGTTCCGTAGGGCACTGTCGGTAGCAACACGACCTTCGCCCCGCGCTCGTGGGCCGTTCGACAAATATGTTCGCCAATGATCGTCGCCTCGAACACATCGGTGCCGTAGGGCAGATGCAGATTGTGGGGCTCCGTCGCGCCCAGCGGGAGAACGGCGACCTCATAGGGATTTTCTTTGGTGTAACCGTAGTTGGTCTGTGCAAGGCACCAGGGTTGCATGTGCTATTCGGTCCTTAGTCCAGGGATGGTTTTCCGCAATTGAGCCAAGCCGTCTGGAGTGATACCGGTTCCTTCCACGTCCAAGATTCTCAGCTTTGTGAGTTTCGCCAAGGTTGGTATGGACGCATCGGTAATGGCCGTCTTGGTCAGATACAACGTCGTCAGGTCGGTCAGCCGACCAAGTTGTGTGATTCCCACATCGGTGACAGTGGTGTGGGCCAGGTCCAACTCCTGCAATTGCGTCATTCGACCGACGACGGGCAAGGAAGCGTTCGTGATCTTTGTCCCCTCCAGGCTCAGTCGTTTCATCAGGGGCATGTTCTTCAACTGCTGTGCCCCAACGTCAGTGACCTTGGTGAACGCCAGATCCAGCCATTGCAGACGTATGCAGTCGGCCAGGGCCAGCAGGCCCTCGTCAGAAACACGCGTCAGCCCCAAAGAGAGATTGTGGACGCGGTCAGGTGGATTAAGATGCTTCAAGTCGCTGTCTGAGACTGCAAGAAATGCGGGGAGTTGCTTTTCCAACTCGTCGTATGCAATGCCCGTACTCGTAGCCAGCGTTTGCGTCGAATCACGTCCCAGGTAGACCGAGTCGATCAGTCGCATCAGCGCGTCGCGGTTCGCACCGCCTTCGGCATCCATCAAGAAATGGGCGAGCGCCGCGGCACGCGTGTAGATTCGGCGGATATCTCGGTGTCTTTGCAGATCCTCGCGGCCTAACTCGACCATCTCTGACAACGGCAAACACGGTTCGCCACGCAGAGTCCGCCAGCGATCGTATTGAAGGCGATCCGCATCGAAACCACCAAGCGAATAGTGACCGTCATGCTGGACCAGCGATTCCATATAGACCGCAATTCCTTCGACGATCCAGAAATTCCATTTTTCGCCCACGTTGTGGACCGCGTTCCCCGCCTCCTGGAACAATTGATGGGTCGTTTCGTGAAACCAGGTTGGTTCCGTACGGTTGTCCCCGGCGTAGAAAAGAGACGTCCGCTGGTCCTTGGCATAGTAGCCCAGGCTTACCTTGATCTGAGGCCCCACGCTCGCCAGCCTCGACACGTACTCTTGGCGGTCCTTGAACAACACTATTTCGTGCTTCTTGCTGGTACCCAATGACGAATTGCCGCCAGCAAAGCGATCCAATAGTGCAGCGTGAGTACTCCAGTTCGAAAAGAACACCTGACGCCACAGAGACTGAAACCGCTCGAGGCGCTCGGCCAGTTCGATACCCATTTCTGGGCTGTGATTGGTTGTAATTCGAAAATGAGGAGACTCGACTTGCCAATATGTGGCGCGGCGCCAA
>JASLRF010000420.1 GCA_030744095.1 Pirellulaceae bacterium
TTCTTGTTTGCCGACGAAGTTGCGCTCGACCGTTTCAGCAAGCACACCGACTTCTACATGGCACGTGTTCGCCAAGCGTCGGTGAAGCCCCCGCACCAGCCAGCCATTCGTTAGTGGCGGCGTGGGGACTAATTTGAAGTCGCCGACGCGTTGGGTGCAAAGCCCATCGCGATCGCGATTCCCAGGGCGATCAGCGTGACGCCAATGGCCGCATAAGTTGTTCGGGCGAGTGCACGTCCACCGCACGTCTCGATCCACTTGATCTTCGTCAATTGATAGAAGACATCTAGGTTGCTCGCACCAGCCGCGACGGACAACACGCCTAGCGCGATCGAAGTGCCCCCGACAAAAAGCTGTTCGTGGGTCATTCGTGCGGCTCCCAGTCGAGTGATCGGGCCAGCGCTTTCTGCCAACGTGCATATTGCCCTGCCAGCCGGCCATCTTTCACACCTGGTTGGAATTCACGATCGAGTGCCCAATTCCGCGTCACGTCGCCATGGTCCTCCCAATATCCAACGGCCAGCCCCGCCAAGTAGGCCGCACCCAGCGCGGTCGTTTCGCCAACGACAGGACGTCGTACGGTGACTCCCAGCAGGTCAGCTTGGAACTGCATGAGCGAATTATTGACGGCCGCTCCTCCATCGACCTTGAGCATCTTCAGATCGACCTTTGCATCGCGTTGCATGGCATCCAGTAGATCACGCGTTTGAAATGCCATCGATTCAACGGCTGCTCGTGCCAGATGCCCTCCAGTCGTGCCGCGTGTGAGGCCAAAAATTGCACCGCGGGCATACGGATCCCAATGCGGAGCACCCAGACCGACGAAGGCAGGCACGACGACGACACCATCGGAATCCGGAACACTGGCTGCCAATGCTTCGATCTCGTGCGATTCCTCAATCAAGCCCAGTCCGTCTCGCAGCCACTGCACGACCGCGCCTGCGACGAATACCGATCCTTCCAGGCAATAGGTGACCTCGCCACCAATTCCCCAGCCAATTGTGGTCAACAGGTTATTGGACGATTCAACGGCCTGACTTCCGGTGTTCATCAACAGAAAGCAGCCGGTCCCGTACGTGTTTTTGGCGCTACCTACCTCGAAGCACGCCTGGCCAAACGTGGCCGCTTGTTGATCGCCGGCAGCGGCCGAGATGGGAATCGGCTGACCAAATAATTCGGTTGTCGTCTCGCCATAAACTTCACTGGACGAAACAACTTCTGGCAACATCTGACGGGGGATGTCGAGCAGCGACAACAGTTCCTCATCCCAAAGCAAATCATGAATGTTGTAGATCAACGTCCGACTGGCGTTACTGTAATCGGTGACATGACGTTGACCACCGGTTAAACGCCAAATCAAGAACGAGTCGATTGTGCCAAACAGCACTTCACCCCGCTCTGCCCGTGCACGCAAACCCGTATGTTGATCTAAGAGGTGTTTGATCTTTGTCGCAGAGAAATACGCATCGACCACCAGTCCGGTCTTGGCGCGAAACGTCTCCTCCAAGCCATCGGCTTTGAGACGATCACATATGCCGGCGCTGATTCGGCTCTGCCAGACGATCGCGTTGGCGATCGGTTTGCCCGAGTCGCGCTCCCAGAGCACGGTAGTTTCACGTTGGTTGGTCAAACCAATGGCGGCAATGTCTTGGGCCGCGACTGACCCACTGAGGAGAGCCGATTGGGCAACTTGAAGCTGCGTCGCCCAAATCTCTTCGGCGTCGTGTTCGACATGTCCCGGGGCAGGGAGGATCTGTTTGAATTCGCGCTGCGCTGATGAGACAATATTGCCATCGTGTGAGAAAACAATCGCGCGGCTCGATGTCGTCCCTTGGTCAAGTGCCAAGACAAATTTGCTCATAGTTCCGCTGCTCCCCCCCGTCACGAGCTGAGAATCTCAGGCATGCACGGAGACCACACAGTTCCTTCGCTGGCTCGCTCGCCGAGGCCGAGAGTTCTCGGTGCGGTTAGTCTTTTGGCTCTTCCAGGGCACGTTGCAGATGATCGACTTGGATCCGTACTGCCTCAAGCCCAGGGTTGAGGCGGAGCGCTCGCCGAAAACATTCGAGTGCCGCCCAGCCGTCATTCAATTCCAAGTAGCATTGTCCCATGCCAACCGCAGCTCCGTAATGGTACGGATTCAATTCCAATGTCTGCTGGCAATCATTCGCCGAATCACGAAACTCGCAGACTTGAAAATACGCAATAGCCCGCTGGTTCCAACTTTCAGCGAACCAAGGTACTTCTTCGATCAGCTGCGTCGCCTTGTGAATGACCGTTTCAAATTGGCCGGCGCAATTGAGGCGAATGATATTGTTCAGAACGCGACGATGACCGACAGTGCCGTCACGACACCAGACGTCCCGAATTCCGTTCTCCGCTAACAGGCGCACACCGCGGTCCGGATCCGAAAGACACTTGCCAAGTGTCGCGTTGGATTGGTAATCTGCAATCAGGCCGAGCGACAAAGTAGCTGCGCGACGCGCATCGCGAGACCCAAACTCGGCCAGGCGCTCGAGCGTGCCCACGGTGTACCGCTGAGTGGTTTGACGGACAAACGAACCGGATTCACCATCGGTCAAATACCGCTGATAGTTTTCAACAAGCAGGGCGTGTTGCTGTCGATTCGTGCCCAAAGCGAACTCTCCGGGGAAAACATCAATTGTGTTATACTGAGGTCGCGTGATGGCGATGCCCCGTCAAATTCTGTTTGACTACGGGTAGCCGAGCGACTTCCGTTACACGCCGTTGGCGAAATGACAAAGCACTAATTCGAGTTTAATTGGTAGTCGTGCCGACGACAATCATCCAGTTGCTGGAACACCCTGGATGCCAGGAAGAGTTGCGGATATTTGACGAGAATGATCTCTAGGGTCGGGATTACCTATTTCCGAGGATGTGCAATGACTCGTCTGCTGCCATGCCAAAGCGTTCATGCTTATGCAGTCTATGTAATCGGAATCGTTTGCGCCCTGAACGGAGTGGGGACGCCACGTGGCTCGGCGGACGACACCCTGGCGGGCGACGTCGTGGCTTGGCGCGCAGGCAAGGACTTTCAGCGCCAACTGCAATTGCCGGGCCCTATATCGTGGTCAGAGCAGTCACTGCGTCAAGGTTTGAAGAGTGTGTCAAGGAGTCAACGCATCGCAATCTGGCTCGACCGTCGAATTGATCCAGATGGGGCGATAAGTATCACGACGAGTGGCGAATCCTTGCAGGCTACGTTGCAACAGGTCGCGGAAAAGCTCGGTGGCGGAGTTGGTTTTGTCGGCAATGTGGTTTACATCGGACCAAAATCGGTCGCGGCGCGCCTGGCAACGATCGCGGCGATCAAACGCCAGGCGACAGCCAGCTTGCCATCGGAAGCCCAAACCCGATGGAAACGACACCAGCCGTTTCAGTGGGAAGCACTCACGTCACCCCGTGAGTTGCTCGACCAGTTGGCCACAGAAGTCAGAATCAGTGGCCAGTTTAAGGTCGTCCAGTCAGAACGTCTGCCCCACGACCTCTGGGCTCCGGGCGACTATCCTCCACTGCCACCGACGGATCGCTTGACGCTCCTGTTAGCCGGATTTGATTTGTCATTTGATTTGGCCCGAGATGGAACGGCAATTCGGATCGCACCGATGCCTGAGGCGGTTTCCATTTCGCGAACGTTTAGCCCCGATAATGCGCTGCGCGCGGAGCAGCGGATCGCGCGGGAGTTCCCAAACGTGAAAATGGAACGTCGTGGTAACCGCCTAACGGCAACCGGTCGTTTCGAGGATCTCGAGTTGATCGGGCGAGTGTTGCGAGGTGAAAAGGTCACCGCGCTGGTGGTCGACGGAGCGAAGACTCGGTTTGATCTCAAGGTCGACAACGCGGAAGTTGGCGCAATTATCGGTACCCTGAAGAAACAGCGCAATTTGATCGTTAAACTTGATCCGGCGGTCAGCGATAAACTCGATACACTCGTGACCTTTAGTGTCCAACAGGTCACATTGACTGAGTTGCTGGAAGCCGCGCTCAAGCCCGTTGGGATTACATTTCGGTTGAACGGCAACACACTTGAGTTGCTGCCCGCGAAGCCGCAGTAGTCAATTCGGCGACTCACTGATCTGCCCGCCACCTGACGCGGGCGTTTGCTTCGTCAAGATAGCGCCCGTTCGAGTTCCGACGCAATTCCTTTTTCGATTTTGCCACGAAAAGCGACCGCCGCAAATGGCAGTTGGCCATCGAGTCGGACTACCTCTTCGTCGACCGTCAGTTTACCCGTGATGGAAAATCCGTATGTTGTGAGCGAAAAGTCGAGGACGTTGTCAGTCCAGTCGCCATCCAGTTTGCTAACTTGGTCCTTGTATTTTTCAGCCACACCATCCAGGAAAGAGCTTAGTTTTTCGATTGCCTTTTCTTTTCCGAGCTGGTGAGGTACTTCCGTCTTGAAACTTGGCATGGATGATCTCTTCCTGAGGGTTACTGTCGCAGACCGCGGCTTCATTTCTAAGCACTGCCTAGTCGATGTCACGATCGTCGTAGCTGCGGCGGTCACTCGGATGCCAGAGTGGAAGTCCACGATGGACGCGGTTGGCAAGAATCTCTAGTTTCTCATCGGTCCCTGGTAGAGCCTTGGTTGATGAATATGAGGCGGTTTCGGTTGTTTCCGGTTCATAGTCCCAATTTCCATCCTTTATCGCTTCGAGCACTGAACGCGGCACGATCTCGTCTCCTACAAATCTAGGGTGGCAGAATCCAGTTGAAATGACGCTTTGCACGCGAATGTATGAGGGCCTCCGGAACAACCGATCAGCATTGTAGGTTCCGACTTCCCACCTCTCGCATGTGTCGACGAAGACCAAGTATCGAGGTGTGAAAATCAATTGTCAAGCAAATTGAAACGAATTAGTTCGAAATCAAACCACCATTGGAATTCGCGGTGATCCGCCGCTTTAGTCGCTTGACAAGCCTGCGGCAAACAGTCCCGGTTCGATCGCCTGAACACGCCGCACCACGTACCGCAATGAGTGTCGGCGCGAACGACAGAGCTCGGTCGATGGACGTCAATTGCACGGAACCTGCCAACGCCAACACGACCCCCGCAGCGTGACATTCACGCACCAAGAGAGTGAGTTGATTGTCGCCAAGATGATCGAATAGATCTCCTTGATCCTTTGCAAAAGTATCGAGAAGCAACGTTCGACAGTTGGCCGCCGGCGCAGCTCGCAAGACTTCAGTTGGATCCGGGGCGCGGGCCGTGCGATGGTCCGCATATCCAACTGCGACGCGTTCTGTTTCAGCCGGCAACCGTGCCAATACCTGTTCCCAGCGCCGTTGCCAACTGGCGAGATCAAGGCAACCGGCCAGACCAACTTTTGCATATTGAATTCCCTGGACACACGATGCGCGTTCGCCAATGTCGTCGTCCGTAAGTTCACCCAAAGCAACGCTCAGTCGTACGTCTAACGGGATCGCACGGCGCACGTGGTGCCAGACTTCAGGATCCGCGGCGCCTAAGGCGCCGCGTGCCGGCTCTTTGACGTCGATCACATCTGCGCCGCCAGCGAGTGCCTGTTGCGCTTCGTTGGCGTCGCGCACGCTTACCAATAATCCCGTCATGCCGTTTCCCGTTCTTGTACTTTTCGTTGCTGCCGATGTGTTTCAACAAGGCGATTGTTCAGTTGCTTCATGCAGTCGGCGTTAATCGGCTCACACCACGTGCCTCGAATGGTAATGTAACCATCGCGCCACAGGCCCAAGGAAGGCTTGACTTCGACCTGCTTCCAGTCCACGGCAGACTCCGCCAGGCGAACGACAATGGTCGCAGATTCAGGGGAGTTGCATTCACCAGCCAACGTGGGTGCCGGCAGCAGGCTTGGCGCCTGACCCAGAAAAAAACTCTCGACCAATTCGATCGGCACGCGGCGTGGTTGTGCCGAGCCCAGGTAGACGAGCAAGAAACCACCGTCATACGCTAGCCGAGGACGCATGATGGTGCGGAGGGCGAAGAAAACAAGCACCAGGGTCAGCGCGATCATCATCCAACCCACGGTCGTCACTGCCACGTGCTGCGACGTGGCAATCAAGGGGATGGTACCGGCCAGCGACAGGCTCAAGATGATGATTCCAGCGACAAATACCCGTCGATTCGGTCGTAGCCACACTTCCCGCGACATACGACAAGACTCCTCACAATACAAACGGAACGCAAACGAACTCAAGCAAACTGGCAATGTATCAAATTGGTCGCCGTAGCGCTAGAGTCTAGCTCTGAGACATGCGTGCTCGGTGTGCGCATGTTTCGCGAGCGACCGACACCGACCGCCGGTTGGTCGGGGAGCGTACCAAATACGGGGACATTCCCTATTTGGCTGCGGCCCTGCCGCGTCAGGAACCGTCGTCTGGAAAAAGCGACCCGTCTTCACTACGATGAGCCGATCAGTTCAAGGCCAACCAGTGGGTTCTACGTGAAATACGCATACATCGATAACCAAGAGAAGCTGGCTGATTTCTGCGACGAAATCGCAGATTGCCCCGTGATTGGTTTTGACACGGAGTTCATCTCGGAGGACAGTTATCGTCCCGAATTGTGTTTGGTTCAGGTCGCTGCGGGATCGAAACTGGGGATCATTGACCCGCTTGCGACAGGGGATGTGTCTTCTTTTTGGCGGGTTTTGGCGGCACCGGGCCATACTACAATTGTGCACGCCGGCCGCGAAGAATTTCGATTTTGTGCCCATGCAATCAACCAGCGCGCTAGCGGTTGGTTCGACATACAGCTGGCCGCTGGTTTCGTAGGGCTCGAATACCCGGCGGCCTATTCGACGCTGATTTCAAAACTACTAGGCAAGACGTTGCCAAAGGGCGAGACGCGGACGGATTGGCGCAGGCGACCACTTTCCGACCGTCAACTGGAGTATGCGTTGCAAGATGTGCTGTACCTCGAACCGATCCGTGACTTGCTGATGGAGCAGCTGGTCAACCTTGATCGGCTGTCTTGGTTGGAAGAAGATCTGGAACGGTGGCAAACTCGACTTGAACACGACGAGAGTCAGGAACGTTGGCGGCGCGTGTCCGGTATCAACGGTCTCTCTCGCCGATCGCTGGCGATCGTAAAGGAAATCTGGAGGTGGCGCGATGGCGAGGCCCAGCGACGCGACTGCCCCCAGCGAAGGGTGTTACGAGATGATCTGATTGTGGAATTGGCTCGACGAAAAACTGCTGACCCGCGCCGAATTAAAGCCGTGCGTGGACTCGAACGGTTGAAGCGGCATCACGAAGCATTGGCTGTGCAGATTCAGGTTGCCTTGGATCTCCCTGACGATCAGTGTCCAGAACCAATGTCGCGCCGTGGGAGAAGCTCGGCGCAATTCGGTTTACTAGGCCAATTCCTGAATTCGGCGCTGGGGACGATCTGCCGTTCAGCGAAACTAGCGCCAACGGTGGTGGGGACCATCCAGGATGTACGAGATCTCATCGCCTTTCGATTGGGAATTGATCAGCCGTCAGGAGGCCGACCACCGGCGCTGGCGGAAGGTTGGCGGGCCGATGTGGTGGGGTGCGTTATGGATGACCTGCTCGCCGGAAAGTTGGCGATTCGCGTGGACGACGTCCATGCGGACCAGCCATTAGCGTTCCAACGACTCGGGGCTGGAGAATCGACGAACTAGGCGATGCTTAGCAGTGTCCGATCTTTTATTGTCGTCTTTCGCGGAGCGAAAGGCGACGATCGGACAGCAATTCCTCGAACGATGCTTAGATATGAATGCGCAGTTTGTAATTCAGATTCACGAGCTTTTTCAGACGATTCTTGGGAGTCGACGGTGCAATCATTTTCAAACCCCGCTTAGCTGTTGTGTGTAACGTGTTTTGATCATCCGCCCAGCGTGCACACTGAGTGTGCACACTGGAGTATTCGATTTGACCACGTGTGGCATGGTATCCTAAAGGTCTGTCGGTCTGGATCGCCAATTAATGCCGTTCTCTCTGGTTAGAATTCGAGTGAGGTTGTGCCGTGTCTCTAAGTGCCTGCCATCGTGGCATGAGCGACAAAGTGGTGGCTTTTTGGATGTGCATCGTGTTGCTGTGCGGCGCAAGTTTGTGGGGCACACCGCAGCCGAAGGAATCGCAGTCGAAGGAATTGCCGCCATCGCATGAAGTCTCTCCTCAGCTCTACGCGACGGGGTTCGAGTTTGCCGAAGGGCCAGCATTTGATCGCCACGGCGCGTTGTATGTCGTTAACTACCGTGGATTAGGTCACATCGGGCGGATCACGCCCGATGGGACCGCTTCAATCTGGTGTGATCTTAATGAACTTGCCCCCGTCGAAGGAAAGCGGGCTCAGGCAAACGGGCTGAAAGTCGACATCGAAGATCGTCTGATCGTGGCGGATGCAGGCGGCGGTCGGTTGTTGCGAGTTTCTGCGGACGGCAAGAGTGTCGAAGTGTTAGCCGATCGCTTTGAGGGAATGCGATTCAATGCGATCAACGACGTGGCGTTAGATCATAAAGGCAATATTTACTTCTCTGATCCCGGTGGCTCAAGCCGCGAGAATCCGGTTGGGGCAGTGTATCGCTTTGCAATTGCAACCAAGCAAGTGACGCAGTTGGCCAGCGGGTTTGCTTTTCCAAACGGTTTGGCAGTAACGCCCGATCAAGGCAGCTTGTGTCTGGCCGAAAGTCAGAACCACCGGATTCTGATTTTTGACCTGACCGAAAGTGGTGCTACTAATCAGCGAGTCCTGGTGGATTTTCCACAACAAGACGAAGGAGTCATCAAGGGCGGTGAGTTCTCGCCTGACGGTATGATCTTTGACGCTTCTGGACGCCTGTTCGTTGCGATGTGGAACGGCGGTGTGATCAATGTGGTCGATGTTCCCTCAGGAAAGTTGCTCCGCCAGTACGACGCCGGTGGTGATCGGGCAACTAACTGCCATTTTTTTGGCGGTTTTTTGTACACGACGGTGGCAGCAAAAGAAGCGGTGTTTCGCTTGAAACTGGGCGTCGATGGGTTCAGCTATACACGACCGTAGGGAGCAGTTCGTTGGCTTTCGAACCAGTCGCATTTGCAGGCTGTGAACAAGCGGAGGCCAGTTTCAGCAATGTGGCAAAACCGAATATTCTGTCGCCGCAACTGCCTCGCCAACGCTCCTTGTTGCCGGGCTACCCAATATCAACAGATGGCAAAATGAGAATGCCGAGGGCCTTTGAGAAAAGCCCTCGGCATAATGCCGCTCTCTAGCGTACCCCGTTCGTGCTGCCTAACGTTGTGGCTCTGCCACGTCGTCACCGAAGAAGTGCGTCGACTCTTCCGCAACCAGTCGCGTCTCCGGTTCGGTACTCGTCGTTTCGACCCGGAAGCGATGGTTGCCCGCACGGTCCGCCACGGCCACGATTGTCAGCTTGATCTGATCACCAGGGCCGATTCGAGGAATCGTCTGGAAGAGCACCTGCCCAGGCACTATTTCCGCGACGGCTCCTTGTGCCCGGACGGGTTCAACGCCATCGGAGAATTGCGCGACGACCTTGATATCTTCAGCTGCCTTGGTGCCTCGGTTTTCGATGGTGATTTCATAATTGGCCTTCGTACCGACAGCCGTCGGTCCTTGGGGATCGTTAACTTGCAATTTGAGGTCAGCCAGGGCGTCGACACGCGTGACGAATGACGCTGACGCGGCAAGTTCGCTTTCCGATTCGGCGTGCACTTCCAAGCGATTGTCGCCGGGTGCCGTCAACTGGCACTGCACTGCAAAGACACGTTCAGCACCTGGCGCCAGAGGACCAACGCGTTTGACCATTCCTTGGTTGGCGGGTGTCAAATCGCCACCAGCGATGAACTTGGCACCGTCGGGGAGCAGCACTTTGGCGAGCACGCCGCTGGCCGTCGCATTGCCCGTGTTACGAACACGAATCTCGTACGTGCCTACACCACCAGCAAACTTGCGTTGCGAACCCGCCACGGTCAATTCGAGGTTGGCTCGACGTACGAGGACTTCCTCCGACGCCTCGGCCCGGAGACCATTTCCACCTATTGCGATTGCGGACACGGGAAGTGTACCTGCCTGCCGAGACGTTAATTCGACGCTGATTTCCGTCTGCGCTCCCGCGGCCAGCGTGCCAACTCGTTTGGTCGGCAAGTTCTGAGCACCATAGGAGAAGTCGACCGACACGTCGTCGGCGTCACCCGTACCAGGGTTTGTTAACTGTATCGTGTAAACGGCGGTTTCACCGTACAAGATGTCTTTCGGTCCGAAGACGGACAATTCTAATTGTGGTCGCTGTACTACGATCTGTGCCAGCGATGTTTCTGGACGTACAGTCCAGTCGATTGCCAGCCCGAAGTTTCGGTCTTTGGTGGGAATCACGGAGAGACGAAGCGTCTCTTGACCCTCTGCAGACAATTGACTGACATTCCAGATTAGCCGTTGACCGTTAC
>JASLRF010000421.1 GCA_030744095.1 Pirellulaceae bacterium
CCAACGGCTACCTTCACGAGCGCAAGGCGACCAATTGAGACCTACCAACCCATCAAGATATTCGATTCAATGACCTTACGAGCCCGTTCGAGATCCGTACCGGTCTCGTGCATGTAAAGTCGAATCGCGTGGACTTTGTCACCGGATGCCTTTGCCAGGCAGTCACGGGCGACACTGCATGGGTCGGCTTCCGTCGAGTTAAGGCCCAAAGCACCTTTCGAGATCACCCAGGTGTCTCGGGGGCGTTTGGTCATTCTCGTGACCTTATCCTGAGGATAGGCCTCTGTCACGACATCACGCGCTGCGGCGTCATCCGCCGCCCATGTGATGATAATGTGTGCGTCTGTCTCGACTTCGAACAGGGGCACATCCGACTCCTTATGTATTGCTGTGTTGCTGTGTCAGAATGGACGCGTCAGGCTGGTAAGCATGGCCGACAATTCCGTTGTTTGCAACCGGCTCCCGAGCCGGTTGCCGTTGAGTGTGCAACCCAGAATGGATGTCTTGCCGGATATCTCTGGCAGCGATAGCCTTATGGGGTGGCTACCGGAGTACAACGTTCGGTGATTTGCCAGTTTCTAACTCCGCTTTCTTTGCCGTCGGTATCAAACTATGTCAGAACGACAATCGCCGGGGATGGTCGAATCACGAGATCCCGTAGACGATCAAGGCCAAACGCAGCCTCCCAATGCAATGGAACGGCTTACGCAATCCCGGATGGCTTCCCTTTTTAGCACGCTCGTAATCGTCTTCATGGTCGCAATTGTCGTCATCCCGCTGTTCTATACGAGTTTTTCCGATGAAGTGGGCCGTTGGCGGCTGGCTGCGGCGTGGGAACAGCGATTGGATGGTGAACTGGAAACGGCCATCAGCACTCTCAATTCGGCGCTAGAATTGGATCCGAACCATTTAGAAATCTACCTGCAGCGGGCGGAATGGTACGACCAGCTTGGCGATCACGAGGCAGCTTTGCGAGACTACAACAAAGTCAACGAACTTGCCGACAACGACCGGCGCATGCTGTTGGGGAGAGCCATGGTCTATCATCGAATGGGCAAACCAGCCGAATCGATCCGCGATCTCGAACAGCTCTTGGAAGGCAGTCGTGGTACAGATCGCGCCATCGCTTGGAATCTACTGGCCTATCTTCGGGCCCTCAACAACACTGACCTCGATCAAGCGCTATCAGACATTGACAAGTCGATTGACAAGATTGGCCCAGCCCCAGCGCTGCTCGATACCCGTGGCTTTATCCGCTACCAGCTCGGCGAGTTCGAGGCTGCGCGCGACGACCTTGAAGAGGCTGTAGAGGAGTATTCCAAAGACTTGAGAAGGCACCGCCAGCTGGAAGGCGGCAATCGAATCGTCGATCTCCGCGTTTACAAACTAGAACTGCACGCCGCCAAGGAGGCTCTTGCCGTGGTCGTTTATCACCGCGGCTTGATCTATGAAAAGTTGGGGGAATTGAACCGTGCGAAAGCCGACTTTGATCAGGTTCGCGATCTGGGTTTTGAACCCAACGAAGACCTCTATTGACCCAGTGGACAGGCAGATTCGAAGGAAGAATGGTCAACCTGTGTACGAACTGTGTACGATCAAACCGGCCGATCAATTTGCGACGGTTACGGATGCGACGTCAAGACTGTGGCTTCTGACACTGCCATCGACACTGGTTCCACCGTTGGGACGGCTTGTGCCACAACCTCGTTACTGACTAGGTTGATGCTCCGGCCCGAATGTTGAAATACACAATTGTGGCCAGCCGACTTCGCGCTATACAGTGCCGAATCCGCGCGCGAGAGGATCGTCTGTGGCGTATCACCGTCAGCTACGGTCGCGATCCCACAACTGATCGAGATCGGCAAACGCTGATCCACTTTTTCCCGCAGACGCTCACCAAAAACACCGGCTCCTTGCAGGCCCGTTTCGGGGAGCACGATAATGAACTCTTCCCCGTCAAAACGTCCCACCACGTCGGTGTCACGCGCTGATTCCTTGATCGCTTCGGCCAACTCGCAGAGAACATGGTCGCCCTCGGCCCTGCCGTGTTGGCGGTTGAAATCGCCAAAGTTATCGACATCCACGAGAACCAACGAAAACAGGTTGTCGTACCGCGCCTTGAGCGCCAACAGGAACACAATCGTCTCTTCAACTGACTCACGCGCATCAACTCCCGTGAGGATGTCGAGTCGAGCGTTGACCGGTGCCGGCGAAGCGCTGTTCTGCTGACGAATCTCGTTATACGCGTGCGCGATTTCGTCGGACAGTTCCTCCGTCGGCTTGAGCATTCGGTTGGCCTCTTGCAGTAACAATTGCCAGACGGGCCCATCTTGGCCCGACGACAGCTGACTGATCCGTTCGCGGAATTGTAAGATGCTGGCGTGGTGCGTCGCCAAGCGGCGACGAACTCCCTGAGAAATGTCACCGAGTTCTGGGGAGACCACACCAGAAGTCGGGGTGCCATCTTCGGTTTCTGCGGTTGGACGAGTCGTTTGGGAACGCCGTCCTAGGATGTAAGCCACGGCCGCAACGCCGGCCAGCAGCAACGCCATCAGCGGCACAAGGGCCAGCCATTGCGCTATTAACATGATTTGAATCCAAGACCTGTTGAAGCTGCCCCGAGCGTGATGTGGTCGATTCAAAAGCCCCGAGAGCCATAGCCGCGGAGAAGAAAAACACCGACAACCACAGCTAAACAAAACACGACCATCCACTGCTGGCGGTCAAAATGTCCGGCATCCCTCACCAGTTGATTGCAATAACATTCAATGCGATATAACATGTTTCCGGCCCTCGAAAGTGTGTCTTCCTCCCTAAACATAGG
>JASLRF010000422.1 GCA_030744095.1 Pirellulaceae bacterium
ACAGCCTGGTTGATGGTGACAAACCGCGCTCCAGCCTCGACCAGTCTCCGCGCCAGAAGAACACGTTGTCCGTAAATGTTTGCGCCGTACCGCTCACGCAAGGGCGTGGGCTCGGCCTCCAGGTTCATCGCGTTCTTCATCGCTCCACTGGTTAGCATCGCGATTGCTTCGCCGGCGAATTTGTCTTTGGCCGTCAGGCCGGCATCGTCGACAGCGGCTAATTGGCTGAGGTTCTCTAATTGCGCAAGCATCGCTCGACGGTCTTCAAACCGAGCTTCGGACAGGTTTAATCCGCCAACCTTGATCTGCGGATTCGCTGGATCGCCTTCGATGTTGAACGCGCTGTGGGCCGCACCAAGAAATCCCGGCGGGTTGGTGTAACGCGCCGCGACGGGCAAACCGAAGTGCGGTGGTACTCCCTGGACCTGCGCGCCTTGCAACGCCGAAACGAGGCAGCCGAAATTCGGAAAATACTGGCCTGTCGCTGGCGGAAAGAACCCGCTGGTGACATGCTGCGATCCGGCTGCATGCGAACCACTCCGCCCCTGCCACGAACGAATGATGGCCACTTTGTCCATCCGCCGGGCCATCAGTGGCATCTTCTCGCAGATAAACGTCCCCGGCACATTCGTGCTTGTCGGCTGCCACAATCCACGAATCTCGACTGGTGCGTCCGGTT
Organism: Pirellulaceae bacterium; assembly: GCA_030744095.1. Next base: position 680 of record JASLRF010000422.1, read on the forward strand.
TGGGATCAAACGTTTCGAATTGGCTTGGGCCGCCGGCCAGAAAGATAAAGATGCAAGAGATGTCGCGCTGCGACACCTCGCTGGGCGCAGCGCGGAGGAAGCGCGGCAAATTCAAGCCGAACATTCCGACGCCAATTTGCAGCGCCTCGCGTCGACTCAGTTGATACGTTTGTTTCGATTCTCGACAAACCATCGTGCCAACTCCGCATGTTAGAAGCCAAAACGATTATAGCCGAACGTCGAGGGATTTTGAAATCGAGAATTGGCACAAAAGGGTGCCGTTGGTTTCGGTCGTCCGTGTGAGCGAACGGTCCATTCGAGGCCCAGTCGTGCGATCGTCAGTTGCACCACGCTTCACTGCGCCGGGAAACAGATGCGATGAGTGGCTCAAGCAGGAGTCCGCCCGTATACTGATCTGCATCGTGCCTTGTCGATTGGCGAGACACCCAAACCGGGCATGTCGGTCAAAGTGTCGATGACGCTGGCTCGCCCACACAGCAATCGGGTGTTTCTATGACTCGGCACAAGTTCGTGGAAGTTCAACACCTTCGGAAGTTGAACACCTTCGGAAGTTGAAACACCATCACGGTCCCTAGATAATCAGCTCTCATGTCCAGGCGTCGAAAGAAGCAACGGCGTTCACGCAAGACGACCGCGGAACAATCACTAGAGGACGCCAGGCACTCCGAAAGCCGACCTGCGCGCTCGCGATCAAGAACGATCGCATTTCGCTTGATCGCAATGAGTTTGCCGTTCTTGCTGTTGGCGATCATCAATCTCGCGCTGTACTGCTGTGACGCCGGTTACGATACGCGGTTGATTGTTGCCTCGCGCGCCCGCTCGAACGACGTTTATCAGTTCAACAAGTTGACCAACTACGCCTATTTTCTCGGCAAGGAACTTGCCGGTCCGGAGCCTCGTCACTTTCGTCTACCCAAACCGGACGATACGTATCGCGTGGTAGTTGTCGGTGCGTCAACAGTCGAAGGATTCCCATATGCAACAGAATTTTCGTTTCCCCGCCACATGAACATGTTGCTTGGCAAGCAGTTGAAGCACCGTAAAGTCGAGGTCCTCAATGCGGGCATCGTGGGAATCAACAGCTTTGCGATTGTGGACATCGTGCGACAGGCAATAGAAACTCAACCCAATCTCATTGTGGTCTACACGGCACACAACGAATTCTATGGGCCGGGCGGAGTTGGCTCGAAGGCAACCTGGATCTCCCCGGCCGTTTATCCCTGGACTACACACCTGCGCAGGTATCGCTTTTTTCAAGTCGCTGGGCAGGTGTTCAATCGCAACCCGGATCCGACCAAATCGCTCATTGAGATTCTGCCTAAAGACCTGTCCATTCCACTTCAGGGGACGGCATTTCGATCGGCAGGAGATTACCTGCGCGACAACCTCTCAAAGATGGCTGAGATTGCCGAACGTGGCAAGGTCGCCATTCTGTTTTGTAGTGTCGCCTGCAACTTGCGCGATCAAAGCCCGTTGTACTCGATTTCACGTGATGGCATGAGGCAGGATGAACGGAGACGGCTCGACGGACTGTTGGCCAAAGCGAGATCGCTTCTCTTGGCAGGAGACGCCGATTCCGCGTTGTCCGAAGTCAACCAGGCCGCTGAGATCGATGACGGTTTCGCGCTCGTCTCGTTTCGCCGCGCTCAGTGCTTTGAAGCGCAAGGGAAGCCAAAGAAAGCGGCTGCCGGCTATGCGCGGGCCCGCGACCTGGACGGCTGTCGCTTTCGGGCTCCTGGCGCGTTCCGCGACATCATCCGGGACGTTGCCAACTCGCCGGATCACTCACGGGCTTTTTTCGTCGACGTGAATGACGCGCTTGCTAAGGCTTCCGAATACTCCGTTCCGGGGAATGACCTATTCATGGAACATGTGCACTTCAACTACGAGGGTCATTGGCAGGTGGCGCTGGCAGTATCCAAGGGCATCATTCGACAGGTTGAAAACGCCACCTGGGACCCGTCGCTCGTTCCCGATTCAGACGAACGCGACCGCCTACTGGGAACTACGATATTCGACCATATGATGGCAGTCGGTAAGACTGAGACCATCCTTAAGGACCCGCCACTCAACGCCGCCCCCGATTCCGATCTGCAATTGGAGTTCGCTATAGGGTTTGAAAAGTCAATTGTCGACAAGTTGCCGCTCGCCGACCTGATGATGTTCATGCAACTCGATGGAAATCTAAAGCAATTGGACCTGATCAACGGGATTGGAGCCGCGCTGTTGGCCAGGGGAGAGAATGAACGCGGCCTGGAAATGTTCGAACGAGGTAAGCTTCGCCGCCCTTGGGAAATCACTTCGTACGTAGGCGCCGCCAAGGCGCACAACCGGCTTGGACATGCAGACCGAGCACTTCGCAATATCCGACTCGCCCTTGAGCTGTCGCCAGAGGATCCGGACCTGCTGCAGATCCATCGCGATTTGAGTTGGGCGCAGTAGGCTTTGGCCCATTGCCAGCAAGGCAGGGCGTAGCTCTCAGCCTACGATCACCATCACTTTCCTTTTGCTTTCTTCGACTTCCTGTTCGCTTTCTTCTTCTGCTGGCCGGGGCGCTGCGGCGAAAGTGCTCCGGCTGGTCGGATCAGCGGCGCCGTTGGCCGGCGGTTGGCTTGAATCTCCGCGATATGCGCGTCGTAGGCGGCCTGGAGTCGCTTGACAATGACTGGATTCTTTGCGGCAACGTTGGTCGTTTCGCCGATGTCGGCCACGGTGTCATACAGTTGCTGGGGATCGGTCGATGGCGGTCGACCTGTCGAGGCGTTCCGCTGGTTTCCTTTTCTTTCTTGCCAAGGATAGAACTTCCACTTGCCACTTCGCACTGTGCCTGGACCGTGCATCAGACAGTACGTTTCATGGGGACTCTTGGCACCTTTCTTGCCGAACATCAGGTCACGGATATCGTGGCCATCAATTTTTCGGTCAGTCAGCTCTGCACCGGCCAACTTGGCCAGTGTGGGAAGAACGTCGATACTTGCGGCCACCTCTGAACAGACCGAACCCGCTGGAATCTTTCCGGGCCACCGCATCAAGGTGGGTTCCCGGATTCCACCATCGTACACGCTGCCCTTCTTGGCTCGCAGCGGTAACGACGATCCGACGGCGGCACCGTTGTCACTGGTGAAAATCACCAGCGTATCGTCGTCGATACCCGCGGCGCTGACTGCCTTGAGAATCTCACCTACGGACCAATCGACTTCCTCGATTGCGTCCCAAATCAACTTTCCCGTCCGACCTGCAAAAGCCTCGGAGACGGCCAGTGGCAGATGAACCATCGTATGTGGCAGATAAAGGAAAAACGGTCCTTCCTTGTTGGCTTGGATAAAACGAATGGACTCTTCGGTGTAGCGCTTAGTAAGCGTTGTTTGATCGGCGGGATATTCAATCACTTCGTCGCCACGCATCAACGGGACCCAATTGCGTTTGCGGTGGCCGGCCTCGACCTCTTCCAACGTCAGACCTTCACGGACGACAATATTTTTGGCCAGTTTATTCGCCGGGTCGATCCACATGTCGTTGCTGTAAGGAATGCCGTAATACGATTGAAAGCCTTGCATCGTGGGCAGACATGGCGGCAGGTGTCCGAGATGCCATTTGCCAATACAGGCCGTCGCGTAACCAACGCCACTGAGCATTTCTGCAATGGTGACCTCGTTGGGATGCAGCCCAGCGTTGCTGTTGGGAAACAGAACGGCGTTCATGCTTAACCGCTGGTAGTGTGCACCCGTCAACAGCGCGGTGCGGGATCCCGAGCAAACGGCACAGCCGACGTAGAAATCGTTGAACCTCATCCCCTCGCTCGCCATCCGATCCAGATTAGGTGTCTTGGGACCGGTGGCACCGTTAAAGCCCACGTCGCCATACCCCATGTCGTCGATGAAAATCACGATCACGTTAGGGCGATCAGCGGCAACGACAGTGGCTTGCAACGCGACCATACATATCGGCAGGGAGAACAGTAATGTCAGGAGAATTCGCTTCATGATGATGATTCCTTGACTTTGGTTTGTTGGTCTACGAGCGGCTGCGACCCGCTTCCCGAATCGCTTTCATCCTGGCCTGCATCGCTTGCGCACGCTGCGGTTGTTCGCTGGCCAGATTCTTCTTTTCACCGGGATCGTCGGCCACGTTAAACAATTCGATGTCACTGTCACGATTTTCCGCATTGACCCGGTTTCGATTTGCTTTCTTGCTCGGATGTTGCAGCAGTTTCCAATCGCCAATACGGAGCGCCAGCCCGCGTCCTTCTTCGACCATGTGGTTTCGTCCAGTCGCCTTGGCATCTCCGAGCAACGCCGGAAGCACATTGAAACTGTCGGGACAGGCGTTGCTGTCCAACGGCTGATCGGTCAACGCCGCCATACACGCCGCCAGATCGATAGTCGAAACGATTTTGTCCGACACACCGGGTTTGATTCTTCCCGGCCACCGTGTGATGAATGGTGTGCGGGTGCCGCCTTCGTAGATCGTGTACTTGCCTCCGCGGTAGGGACCCGCGGGCTTGTGGTCACCAAGCTGCGTCACGGCGCCGTCCTGATAACCATCGTCGAGCACGGGGCCATTGTCGCTGCAAAACACGATCAGCGTATTGTCCGTCAGTTTGAGCCGATCCAATGTCTCCAGCAACTGACCGACGCACCAATCCAGTTGCACGATCGCGTCTCCGCGAAAGCCCAACTTCGTCTTCCCTTGAAACCGTTCGTGTGGCATACGTGGAACGTGGATATCGTGTGATGAAAAGAACAAGAAAAACGGATTGTCCTTGTTCGCCTCCACCCACTTGACAGACTGCTTCACCCATTGGTCCGCGAGATCCTCATCGCGCCAGCGCGCCTTATGACCGCCTGTAAAATAGCCGATACGACCGATCCCATTGTGAATGGTGTGGTTGTGTCCATGGCTCCAGTCCATTTTGAGCGAGCTGCGGTGGGTGACACCCGTCGGCTGACCATCAGGATTCGTGCGTCCAACCCACAGAGGATCGGCGGGGTCGAGGTTGCGCACGCGGTGGTTTTCCACGTAGACGCTGGGAACGCGATCGTTGGTAGTCGGCAGCAGGAAGCAATAGTCGAAACCGATCTCCAGCGGACCAGGCTTCAATTCGCCATTCCAATCGGGCTGCGGCTTGGCACCCAATCCCAAGTGCCATTTCCCGACCACGGCCGTCTCATAGCCGGCGTCGTCCAGAATCGAAGCGATGGTCACTGTGCCAGGCTGAACGAGTGCCGTTGCATTCGGCGGCGCGATGCCCGTCCCTTTCTGGCGAAACGCATACTTGCCCGTTAAGAAGGAAAAACGCGTTGGCGTACAAGTCGAAGCGGAGCAGTAGCCATTGGTGAAACGCAACCCTTCCTTACTCAACCGATCAATGTTTGGCGTCTTCAGGGCCGTGGCCCCGTAGCAGCTGACATCGCCATAACCCAGATCATCCGCCATGATCACGATCACATTGGGTCGCCCCAATTCCGCGGCCCGCAACAACCAGGGCGATAGCCCCATTACTGCACTTTCTGAGAACAGGTTAGGCTATGCGGCCATGTTGATCAGGGTTTCCGCGAGTTGGGTTATTTTTGGTGGGAGCGGCCAGAGGTCGGTGAGCATCGATAATTCATTTTGGA
>JASLRF010000423.1 GCA_030744095.1 Pirellulaceae bacterium
GTCGACCAGTCGATCTCTTCGATTGCGTCACCCCAAGGCCCGTTGCGACTCTTGCCCTTGAATTCCGGGCTGGCGAATGGGGCCCGCGTGCTGCCCGGCATGGGTTGAGGAAAGTACAAGAAAAAAGGCTGCTGTTGATGCGTTTCGATGAACGCCAGAGCCTGTTGGGTGCAACGTTGGGTCAACAGGTCGCGGTCCGCAGGTGCCTCGATGACGGTTTCATTTTTCATGAGTGGAAGGTATGGCCAACGGTTTCCAGCCAAGCGATCACCGATGCGCTGTCCGGTTTCACGCGTCATGTCGTCGCTGTATGGAATACCGAAGAACATGTCAAATCCCTGTCGCGTCGGCAGAAATACAGGTTGGTCGCCCAGATGCCATTTACCGACAATGGCTGTTGCGTAACCGAAACTCTGGAGGACTTCGGCGATCGTCCGTTCGTTGGGATGCAAGCCATACGGCGAAACGGGCCTGAGCACCTGGCCGTCGCGCGGATTATGGTGCATCCCCACTCGCTGCGCGTAACAGCCCGTCATGATCGACGCACGCGACGGTGTGCAAACGCCCGCGGTGACACAGAAATGTGTGAACTTACGGCCTTCTCGCGCCATTCGATTTAGATGGGGTGTCCGATGGACCGTGGAACCGAACGGTTCAATGTCTCCATAACCCAAATTATCGCAAGAGATAACAACGAAGTTGGGTGGAACGGCCGAGCTTTGCTGGTTGGCATTGGCGACGGAGCAATACCAACCGATCACAACTAGCGTGCCAAAAAAACAAGAAAAATGTCTGTGCACGATGTTCTCCTTCGTGACGCTGCGGTTGCCGTTAGTCCGGTGACGGTGATCGTCTGTTTGGACCGGTCATTATAGTCAACACCGCTTGCACTTGCGGACTTGCGTGATGTTTTCGAATGCTCCAAAATCAACGGTATGAGGACGATTGACTTACTCTTTGAAGAGCTAGACGTTTCAGTAGAAGAAATCGCTGAGCGGTCGAACATGCCATTTGAGCGGATCGAGGCGATCGCGCTGGGACGATGGACGCCAAGTCCGGCCGAGCGACAGCGTGTTGCCGAAGCGTTTGGAGTTGCCGTCGGCGAAATCAGCTGGGGGCATACGATGGACCCTCGGAACATCCGATACCGCCGTTACGGATTCGACGAATCTTGTTAAGCAGTGTTCGATCTTTTATAGTCGCCTTTCGCGGAGCGAAAGGCGACTATCAGACAGTAGTTCCGCGAACAATCCTAAGCTCGGCGCGCCCCAATCACCCGATCGTAGACTTCTGAGTTGAAGCCAACTACGAGTGTCTTTCCTTTTCGCACGGTTGGAGCACGCAAGTTCCCGGTTGGCCCCAGCATCAGCTTGGTTAGCTTGTCATCATCCGGAGGGTCCCGGCTTAGATCAAGATGAACTACACGCTTTCCTTTGGCGACATAGAGATCCTTGATGCCGGCCAGCAACTTGAGTGCTGCGACACCGTCCAGACGATTTTTTTTTGCGTTGACCTCTTCGGCTATTTCGACGCGAGCGTTTGCAAGATACTCCTGCGTTCTGGAACAGGACTGTCATCCGGGGCGATGGTAGCTCCAATCGAGTTTTGCCATGATTTAGCTCCTGTGTCCGTATGGCTGTCATTTCGCGGCAGCATTGATGCCGCTCTCAAACAACAGATTATAGCGAAGCGGCAGGTCGAAAGTTGGTAGGGTTGCGACTAGAATATTCGATCTCGTCTTCAGATTTTCTCTGGACGGCGAACTCATTTCGTCCTAGCCCATAGAATTGTGGTACATGAAACTTCGAGTAGGAGTTGTTGGCCTGGGGGACGCCTGGGAGTCTCGGTACAGGCTGGCTCTACGTTCATTAGCCGATCGATTCGAGGTTTGCGCTGTTTGTGCCGAAGTGGCGCAGCGCGCCGAGCAGGTGGCGCAGGAATTCGACGCGATTCCAGTCGACGGCTATCGTGCTTTGTCAGCTCGTTCTGATATCGATGCTGTGTTGATGCTCTCGTCGCAGTTGTACGGTTCACTGCCGATTCTGGCGGCCTGTGATGCGGGCAAGGCGATTTTTTGCGGTGCGGCGTTGGATCTGGATCCCCAACGGGCGCACGAGATCAAGCAACGCGTTGAAGCCTCTGGCGTTGCATTCATGGCCGAGTTTCCTCGTCGACACGCCCCTGCCACGCATCGCCTGAAGGAATTGATCGCGACTCGCTTGGGCGCTCCGTGTGTGTTGTTTTGCCATCTGCGGCGCCCTGCCGATGTGCCATCGGCCGACAGCCGGGAAGATGAACAG
>JASLRF010000424.1 GCA_030744095.1 Pirellulaceae bacterium
GACGGTACGGTTGCTGATTGCCTGGTAACTGTCACGTTCTTGATCGACCGCTACGCTAATGCCTTTATAATGAACTGTTTGTCCTGGTCGGTAAATCGCGCGATCCGTGAAGAACAGCGACTGCTCGAACGGCTTCTTACTGGTGTCAAATGTATTGACATAGATGTTGTTGACCGATGACAGCGAATGACCTTCGTGTGCGGCATGTAGCAGTACAGCAACACGGTTGCGAGCGAGGATGCGAAACAGGCCGTTCTTGTCGGTACGAACGGTTGGCAAGCTCCCAGCATCACGGTTGTTTGCACGGTACCAGCTGCGAACGCTGGCACCGGCCAACGGTTCGCCTGTGACGGCGTTCAGTACAAAGCCCTCCAGGTTGCCGGACCCTTGCCGCGTCCGCAATACGATCGCCAGGTCGCTGACCCAAAACTCTGCAAAGCTGATTTGATTGTCGTTGGCATCAAAAGCTTGATTGTGACTGGCGATGAGGAAGTACGAGCCGGGCTTGAGTTTTCTGGGCGCGACCAGATTCTCCGTTCGCTCCTGGAAGTCTTCTGTCGCTGGGAGATTGGCTGACCAGGCGAGTGCCGGTCGCTGTTTCAGCAGCGCGGTGCGTTGCGCCGTATTCAAGTTTTCAGGTCCCCGTTGCCGCGAGCGTGCATACGCTTCAAAATCAAACGGCACGACGCGAAAGTGGACTTTGGTGACATTTCGATAATGGACATCAACCGTTGGCAACGGTTGATTCCAAACGCGTTCCGTGGTCGCGCGAGAGGACCTCGCTTCGATCTGGGCGATCAAGTTTGAGCAACGCCGCCCGCCGACGCTGTCCTGAAATCTCGCCAACCCTTGCTTGGCGAGACGTCGCGCGCCGACCCAGTCACCTTCGCCGTGCGCGAGTTTCGCCTGGTTGTGGATCGCACGTGCGGAAATCTCGTGGTCTTCATGGTCGTCGGTGAATCGCTTGAGCGCCGCCAGATAGCGTGCGCCCTTCTCCGTGCCAAACGCTTTGTTGTTGCCAAATTCGAGTCGCAGAAGATCGGCGTCCAGGAGTGCTGCTGGATCTTCGCGGGAAGTGTGAAACCGAAGCAACTTCTGAAACAGTCGGATGGCCTTCAGAGTCTGTGAATCTTCGTCTTCGGTCTCCGGCGCCCACCCCATGAATTCGGCGGTCGTGCCGAAGATCGGACTTTCGGCCAGCAAGTCAAATGCATCCTCAATTCGCGCCCCAGCTTGTTCTCCGGAGGCATAGAATGCCAGCGCTTCGTGCGCCACAAAGTCGAACAGCGTCGGCCTATAGCTATCTGAAGAATTGCCCTTTTCCAAGAGGTCGTTGTAGTCGGCAATGGGGATCTTCTTGAGCGTGTCATCCGCGGCAAGTGCTGCTTGGAAATGCTTGTCAATTTCCGCAAAGATCCGCGGCAGATCCCATGTCGTCAATTTGTCACCTGGCGGCCCGACAGTTTGCGTCCGTTGCATGAAACGCCAGCGGTTCTGCTGAAAGTAATGCCAGTACCAATTGGCCAGCATCGCCTCCATCATCGGTTTCATTTCCTTCGGCACCTTCGCCAGTTCCGCTTGCAGACGTGTGACCTTTTCCTCGGGTTTATTACCTTGAATGGTCGTTTCAAGGGCAATTTTCTTTCCGATCGCCTTGATTGCTTCGGCGTAAGCCTTGTCTTTAATCGCCGCCTCGATAATAGGATTGAGCTTTTCGATGGCGGTTTTCGGTAGGCCCTTCTTCATTGCCTCGTCCACTTCCTTCCACTGGGAGTCTCGCGGTCCCACCCAGGCTACGGCGACCGTGGTGAAGAGCAAGAGAATCAGCGATGTGATCCGAACTTTCATCAAATTGTCCTCTAATCGGCGGAATATTGCACAAGCGCAATTCGAGACAATCCAAACGATGGCAAGAAATGAGACGAACTGTCCTCCCAGAAAGTTTCCGGGAAGGGTAGAGATTATTCGCGCGCCGAAGGGGTCGGGAGTCTTGTTCGCGTAACGAGTTATACCATCGGCAGACGCCGATGGCCGAAAAAGCCTCCCGACCCCGTCTCCATACCGATGCGGTCACCATACGACTGTTGTGGCACTGTCTCTCGACCGTGCACGGTGGCGAATCATGACTCACCGATCGACATTCCCTCCGAACGCGGGCCGGTCGGGTAACCGGCCCACAACGTGTTGTTTCATGTAAACGCCTCGCTTTGCGGGGCAAGCCATGGCTAATGGCCGTGGTCGACTACTTGAGTTCTGTTAACTTCAAGTTCCGCCAGCGCACGAAGAGCGGTTTCTCTTTTCCGCCCACACCGTGGACCTGGAGAGCAATAAACCCTTCGGACGTGGCGGCATCCTCGAAGTCCGCTCGCAGTTCGCCATTCAGCCAGGTGCGGATCTTGTCACCGCGGCATTCAACGCGAACGGTATTCCACTGTTCCGGCTTGTAGATCTGCTTGCCCTGCTCGGTAAACGCCTTCGCATCACCGCCGCGCAGGCCGGGATATAACCAGCCTCGTCGCCCTTCGTCGTAGATCCCGCCGCTCCACATCCGGTCTGGTTTGTTGGGATCAATCTCGACCTGGTACCCGTGCACGCGACCGGCGGCAATCTTGCGAGATTTGCCGTCTAGATCGACGACGGTCACTTTGTCAAAAACGTTGCTGCGAATCTGGACGCCCGAGTTCAGCGCATTATCACATTTGTATTCGTACTCGAGCACAAAATCGCCGTATCGTTTTACCGTGCACAGAAAACTGTTGGGTGTCTTGGGCACGGAATGGCCGACGATCGCGCCGTCTTTCGCGACGTAAGACGCCTTGCCGCCTTTCTGGACCCAGCCGTCGAGCGTTTTGCCATCAAACAGCGACGTGCGGCCTTCCTCGGCAACGGCCGATAGTGCGAGGAGTGTTAGCAGAACGAACGTCAGGCAACTTCGCAGAGCGGACATGAGTAGAATCTCCTCGTGAGGGTGGTTGTGTATGATTCGGTTGCTCAGCGTCAATTCAGCACTTGAGATGGAACGGTTGATCGCCGACGCCGCCATGTCAGAATAGTGGTTTTTGGTCCTGGCGTCAGCTTCCCGTCCGTGGATATGCTGCACGGGGCGTAAGAAAAACGGGGAGACTTCCGAAAACTGCCGCAGAATCTGCTAGAAAGTGACTTGTTCGATTTGACGAGACGAGATCGTGAACTGAAGGAGCCAATCGTGCAGCGAGTTTTGACATTGTTGATCTGTTCATTCTGGCTGTGGTCGGTGGCCGGGGCCGCTGAGACACTCTTGATCGAAGAAATGCGTCACTTGCGAATAGACGCGCCCCGCGAGTGGCGGGAATTTCCTGAGCGGCCAGACGCGGCTTCAATCAATCTTGAATTCTCCAGCACTGCAAATGCAACGCCCGCGTCGTTGCGTCTGCGGCAGCAGGATGTCAAGCAAGCCTGGCAAGTGTGGATCAACGATCACCAACTAGGACGATTGCGCGTCAATGAAAACGACATGATTGTTTACTTTGCGGTACCTGAAGGGGTTTTGCTAACGGGAAAGAACCAGTTGCGTGTCGAGCAGGATCTACGCCGCCGGAGCGTGGTTGACGATGTTCGGGTCGGCGAAGTTGTCTTGGATGACCAGCCTGTCGAAAAGGTACTCAACGATGCGATTGTCAATGTCGTAGTAAGAGATCGTGACACTGGTCAGCCTTCTCCAGCGAGAATTACTGTCCTCCGCGATGGGGAGGTCCTGCAGACGGTCCGTGCCGAACCTGATGTTCACTTAGCCGTGCGGCCGGGAGTTGTCTATACCTCGACCGGATCGGCAGAGTTTGGCTTGCCGGCTGGCCACTTTACCATTCACGCCAGTCGCGGCTTTGAATACTCGTTAGCTTCCCAGGATCTTCATATCGAGCGCGGAGTCAATCGGACGATCGAATTGACGATTCACCGTCAGGTAGATACGACTGGTTTTGTCGCCTGTGACACGCATGTACACACGCTTACCCACTCCGGTCACGGTGATGCCACCGTGCAGGAACGCATGGTCACGTTGGCCGGTGAGGGGATCGAGTTGCCGATCGCCACCGATCACAATGTGCACATTGATCATGGCCCGTTTGCCCGCGCCGCTGGTGTGCGCCATCTGATGACTCCAGTGATGGGCAACGAAGTTACGACTCGCACGGGACATTTTAATATCTTTCCCGTCGCGGCAGCCGCTCCGGTGCCGGATCATCGGTCCGATCAGTGGAAGGAAACGTTGTCCAACATCTACCGCACGCCCGGCATCAAAGTGGCTATCCTGAATCATGCTCGCGATCTGCACGGTGGTACGCGCCCGTTCGGTGCGAAACTTTTTGTTGATGCCGTCGGTGAAAACGTGGAAGGCTGGCACATGGGATTTAACGGCATGGAAGTCGTGAACTCGGGCGCCACGCAGACTGACGTCATGCAGTTGTTTCGCGATTGGATGACGCTGCTCAACCGAGGTCGCATGGTGACACCCGTGGGCAGCAGTGATTCACACGACGTGGCGCGGCATTTCGTAGGGCAGGGGCGTACCTACATTCGTTGCGAGGACAAGGACCCTGGCAAGATTGACATCGAACAGGCCACACGGAGTTTTGTGCAGGGGCGGGTGATGGTTAGCTACGGCCTGCTGGCGGAGATGACAATCAACGAGAAGTATGGCACTGGCGAATTGGCACGCCTTGACGATGACGATGATCAGATGGACGTCGACGTTCGCGTGCTTGGTCCCGACTGGGTACAGGCGGACACGATCACCTTGCTGGCCAACGGCCAGCCGATTCGCACCGAATCGATCAAGAACATTGGCGGGGGACGGTTGCCGATGGGAGTCCTTTGGGCTGAGCGCTGGGAGATCCCGAAGCCCGCACACGACGTTCATTTGGTCGCGATCGCAACGGGGCCGGGA
>JASLRF010000425.1 GCA_030744095.1 Pirellulaceae bacterium
GGCACGCCCCACGTTTGTCGAATGAAGCCACCGTATTGGTTGATGATATTCTGCAGTTCATGCGGGACACACGATCTTCCGTGCATCAACAAGTGGCAATTAGGCAGCAGACGATGAATGTCTTCGATCCGCTGCATGTCCAGAGTGTCGCCATCCGGCTTGCGGGTGAATTTGTACGCGCCGTGGCTGGTGCCGATAGCCACCGCCAGCGCATCAACCTTGGTCTTGGTGACAAACTCCTGTGCCTCCTCTGGCGAGGTCAGCAGTTGGTCATGCGACAGCTTGCCCTTTGCACCGTGGCCGTCTTCTTGTTCGCCTTCGCCCGATTCGAGCGAACCTAGGCAACCCAATTCGCCTTCCACGGACACACCCCTCGCATGGGCCAGTGCGACGACCTCCGAAGTCACTTGAACGTTGTAATCGAAGTCGGCCGGAGTGGCACCATCCTCTTTGAGCGAACCGTCCATCATGACCGACGTGAATCCGTTCTCGATTGCGCTCTCGCACGTCTCGACGCTGTTGCCGTGGTCCTGGTGCATGACGATCGGAATGTGCGGGTACAGCTCGGCTGCGGCCAGCATCAAGTGACGCAAATAGGCGTCTTGCGAATAGGAACGAGCACCTCGTGACGCCTGAACGATCACTGGTGAATCGGTTTGGTTTGCCGCCTCCATGATCGACTGGATCTGTTCCATGTTGTTGACGTTAAATGCCGCTACGCCATAGTTGTTTTCGGCAGCATGATCCAACAACGTACGCAGGGGGATTAAAGCCATCTGATGGAACTCCTAGAGACGAATCGGGAATTAGGTGATTATCTTTTGTAGGGGGTATTTTCGCAATCCCCGTCAATCGGCGTCCGGTGCCAACGGAATCGGACCCCAGGGAATCGGACCAGTGTGGAGGGTATCGAGTTTCAACGAAGTAGGCTGAAACAAGTGCAGCGCAGTTCCGGCCTACAACTTGTTCTACTTGACGTTATATTCGCGAAGCGAACAACGACGATCCGACAGCCAACTCTTCGTGCAGCGACAAATGCTGCGCTAGTCGAATTCCAAATCGGTCGTGACCATTTCCAGATCGGACGAAAACAGGTCGTCTAGCTGCGTTTGGGCGAGCCGGATCAGCATCACCGAGCCGCTGCTCGAAGCGGCAGCATCGGCGGCGAAGAAATGGCTACCTAATCCTTTGGCATCCAAGGTCTTGGTGACCGCCAATGTCTGGCCCGGAGACAGCAGGCTTTCGAGCCGCAGGTCTTCGAACTCATGCGTGTCGCGACCGGCCTGCAACATGAAAGATTGATCGCCGCCCACATATTGGTTGCGCATGAGGCCATGTTCGATCGTTGGAGTCAACTGAATCCGAACACGCCCATCCCCCAAGGGGAAGGCCCGCAGCACAAACACTCCCTGTGCTCTTTTGAACTCGACGCCGCGAACATATCCACCTTCGTTCTGGAGGACCGCAATCTGTTCTTGCTCCTTTGGAACCGCCACAATTTTCGCGGGTTGACCCGCACGAACCGGTAATCGACGTCGGTTTTGAAAGATGTCCTCGCTCAGCACCCCGCTCGAACCGGTCGCCTCGAAAGGGCTCTCAGCCTTGTCCAGCAGCTGCCGCAGCATGTCTGGGAGTCGTGGTCCGATGACACCCACGCGAAAACCGTTGGACTGCAGGCGACGACGATCCTCATTCGACAACTGCTGTTCGTCAACTTCGTTCCACAACGTGGCGAATTCGGCGGCAGAATCAACGGGAACCCGTAGGAAAGCAATTTCCAAAACCACACTGTCCGGCGACATTCGCGGACTCGGTAGATCGAAGGAGACCGCCGCCGACGGCGAATCCCAGCTCGCGCAACCGCACAAACAGACGATCAGCTGCACGGCAACCAGGATTCGCGGCATGTCGGACATCTTCGTTTCCGCCAGATGAGTGTTGTGCGAGAGAAGGAGAAATCCGTACCTGAGGTTTCGCGTTGGGTTAAATCCAACGGGCTCGGGAGGATACGGAAAGCACTAGAATTGCGTCAATGGCGATGAACGGCAATTTTCTGAGGGGCAACGAGTCTCGCCTTATGCGGTTCGGTTGGTCGCTCAGATTGGACGTACCGCAGCAGTTCGGCGACATACTCGGGCGATAGCCCGTTTGCCCGTGCGGCGGCGAGCGTGCCGGCAACGTCGGCGAGTGTCTCCCCCTTGTATTCAAAATCGAGTAGTTCCCCCTCCACCCTCGACCAGTCGTCGCCGTAGGGGGGGGAGTAAGTAGATTTTGAAAGGGGTGGTAATGTGGATGGGGCACCGTGCGCTATCTGATGGGGCACCGTGCGCTTTCTGATGGGGCACCGTGCGCTATCTGATGGGGCACGGAGTTCGTCGAGCCGCTCAATTTGAATGCAATACAACGACGACCGCCCGGTGCGTGTCGTCGCGAGAATGCCCGCGCGTCGCATTGCACGCACGGCGCGTTTGACGGTCGATTGAGCCAACCCGAGCCGATCACCGATTTTTTCGTGCCGTACCCGGAAACCCTCTTTCGAGCCGATCATCGATTGCAAGTCGCGCAGAACCGTTTTGCAGGTTGCGACCGACGTTTGCCGGAGGTCGAGCGACGAAAAATCGGCGTTTGCTATCGCCTTGTAAACGCCGGCGGAATCGAATTCGATTTGCAGTTGCGTGGCGGGGCGTCTTGTCATCCTGACAAACTTGCCCGCGCATTGCGGGCATTGGGGCACGCGTGGCAGATATGCCAAGAATGCCGGCGTTCCGTGCCGGCTTGCTGTCCGTGACAACAAAAAAGCCGACGACAAATGCCGGCGGCTTGTGGGCTCCGACGTTTGCCGGGCCTATCCTAACGACGTTGAGAGTATTGCGTCAAGCTGTCTTTGCAACGAAATTCGGATTCCCAACCGGGCGGGAAAGTCGCTTGACGCGTTTGACTTCAGATTGCGCGATTGCCCAGGTATTCCCGAATTTCTGACCCGAAATCCCGATCTCGTGCGTTCCCGGCTTCGCCTTTAGCATCTGCCGCACCCTACTATCGGACACGCCGAGTTCGTGGGCCGCTTCGACAACGGTCAACCATTTTTTGGGGTCGAGCATTTGCATGGCTCCTATTCTAGCGGTATCGTTAGTATTGTTCAAACGGCGCACGCGTAGCGGCAATCGCCACAGCGCGGCAAAAAACAGTGACCCCAACGGGACTCGAACCCGTGTTGCCGGCGTGAAAGGCCGGAGTCCTAGACCGCTAGACGATGGGGCCGTCTGGTGGCGACAAATCGCCCTCCTGCAGAACGATCGTATTATAACTGCGGTAAGATCGCGTCAAGTGGGGATGCTACCTTGACGGGCTCAGGCGGGACGAAGGGAGTGGCGAAAGGAGGGAGGGCGATGAAGCCAAGGTTACCGAAGGTTACTTGTCGCCAGCCGTGCCAGCCTCGGCGGAATCGCCTTCGGCGGCAAGCTCTTCGTTGCGTTTGATCGCATCGTAAACTTCGCGACGGTGAACTGGAACTTCCTTGGGTGCTTCGACGCCAAGACGAACTTTGTCGCCTCGAATCTCGACGACGACGATCGTAATGTCATTGTTGATGACAATACTCTCGTTTTTCTTGCGAGATAAAACTAACATTGGCCATTCCTTTGCACATAGTTGCGACTATGGCGATACCTTGGCCCACCGCCCGTTGAACGACTAAAACCTGGGCCAACAAATCGCTTACGCGCACTCTTAGTCTTCATTCCACTCTACGTGCTCCAAAGGCTTAGTCAAGCAAAGCCAGCTGATGGGAGAGGA
>JASLRF010000426.1 GCA_030744095.1 Pirellulaceae bacterium
AACGATGCAGACATCATGCTTGCAACGGCTGCCCTACTGCCGCCGCAAGCACCTAGAAACGGTAGCACTGATAGCGGCCCATTTCCCTGGATTCCACCGATTTAATACCGTTCCGGGAATCGCTGTAGTATCAGGTTCTTCTGTACAAATGAGTCAAGTCTTCAGCGACGGGAACCGACCGCAGGTTGGTCGGGGAGCGTACCAAATACTGGCATGTTCCTTTTTTGGCTGCGGCACTGCCGCTTTAGGAGGTTCGCCGTCTGGTGCCACCGGACCCGCCCCTTGCAGGCTGCAAAACCGAAAACTAGAATCCGAAGTTGCTCCGTTGTAACAGGTTATCGCGATCGCCCAGGGGGATCGTGGTGTGCCATCCTCCCGCATGATTCTTGGCCGCACGATTGTTTTTTTCGCTCGCATGGTACGCAACGGCCGGCATAGATGACGCGTCTTGTAATTGAGCTGAACAAACCAGAACCGCTAGCAGAAGGTGACCATGAATTTGCACAAAGTTGTTTCGACACTGACAATAGCCGGGATCTGTATTTTGCCACTGGCGGTGACTTTCGGCTGCACGGGTTGCACCGGCCCTCCGCGTGGGACCGGAAACAACACAAATACGTCGCAAACCAACGAATTCGACGGCACCCCCTTTTCTGACGACACAACAAACACAACCAACTAGCCTCGTGCCGCGGCTGCCTTTTCGCCAACGAACCGGTTCGTCTGTCAGAAAGCCAGCGGCATTTGGCGGTCCTGCAATGGCCAGTCCGTTCCTGCGAAGTCTCGCACTCTCAATCAGGAAACCGAATCATGAAAACAACAATCGCCGCCACGATTCTTGGCTTGCTGGTGATGCTGGCCGGATGCAAGGTAGAAACCAACACCACCACGAATATCGCGTTCGACGACGAGTCCATCGCCACCGATGATTCGGCATCAGGTGACGAGTCGATGCCAACGGATGCGGACACAACTTCGTCCGACGCGGGCACGGCAGACCCCGCCATACCGGACTCGACGACAGCGAATCCCACCACACCGAAGACCACTACACCGGCACCAGTCACCAGACCGAAGAAACCGCTGGCCCCGGATGTGTCCATCGCCTTCGTCACGAATCAGATTGCAGACTTTTGGCAGATTGCTAAAGCAGGCTGCGAGGACGCGCAAAAAGACTTCGATATTCAAGTGGATGTCCGTATGCCTTCACAAGCGACTGCCGTGGAACAAAAACGGATTGTCGAAGACCTGCTCACGGCAGGCGTCGATGCGATCGCAATCAGCCCGTTGGACGCGGACAATCAAATCGGCTGGCTCAACGATATCGGCAAGAAGGTCCCGTTGATCACGCACGACTCGGATGCTCCCGCATCGGAACGACTCATGTACATTGGCATGGACAATTATGCGGCCGGTCGGATGTGTGGAGAATTGGTCAAGCAAGCACTGCCCGATGGCGGCGATGTGATGCTGTTCATCGGTCGATTGGAGCAGGACAACAGCAAGTACCGTCGACAGGGTGTGATCGACGTGCTGATGGACCGCGATCGAACCATGGCGGACTATCATTCGAAGAGCGACACGTGGGATCCCGTCGATGGCGAAATCAAAGGTGACACCTACACCGTGCTGGGAACGCTGACGGATCAGGGTAGACCTGAAGTGGCTCAGGCCAAGGCCGAAGACGCCATCAACACGTATCCAGAAATGGACGCAATGGTCGGCTTGTTTGAATACAATCCGCCGGCCTGTTATCAAGCATTAGACAAAGCCGGAAAAATCGGACAGGTGCAACTGATCGGTTTCGATGAAAACGACACTACGTTGCAGGCCATTAAGGACGGCACCTGCGTTGGGACGGTTGTACAGAACCCTTACATGTATGGATACGAATCGGTGCGGGTCTTGAAGGCGTTGCTTCAAGACGACACTTCAGTCATTCCCGATTCGAAATTCATTGACATCGCCCCGCGGATGATTACCAAGGCCAACGTCGATGAATACTGGGCCGACCTGCGTGCCAAGAAAGGTGGATAACGGTCCTGCCGCCTGATGTCCACTACGCCGCCACTGTTGGAAGTTCGCCGAATCTGCAAACGTTTTCCGGGCGTGCGCGCGCTGCATCATGTCGACCTCACGTTGGGGCATGGCGAAGTTCTGGCGGTTGTCGGCGAAAATGGTGCCGGCAAGAGTACGCTGATGACGATTCTGGCCGGCGTGCAGAAGCAGGACACTGGTCAGATCCTCGTGAACGGTCGCGGTGTGCAATTGGATTCGGTTTCCGCGTCGATCGACAGCGGAATCTCCTTGATCCATCAGGAACTGAATCTGGCCGACAATCTGGAGGTCGGCGCCAACATCTTCTTGGGCCGCGAGCCTGGTCGGTTTGGCCTGATTGATCAAGGCCGATTGAATGCGGAGGCAGAAGCGGTGTTGGAGCGTGTGGGGCTGAACGTGTCACCCACGACGCTGCTCGCCGAATTAACGATCGGTCGGCAGCAAATGGTCGAGATCGCCAAGGCACTGTCCGTCAACGCTCGCATTCTGATCATGGACGAGCCGACGTCCAGTCTTTCAAATCATGAGACCGAACAGCTGTTTCGCGTTGTCAAGGATCTGCGGGCCAGCGGTGTCAGCGTGATCTACATTTCGCATCGACTGGGTGAAGTCACGGAACTGGCGGATCGTGTAGTGGTCTTGCGCGACGGTGAAAATGCTGGAGAACTGGCCTGTGGAGAGATTACCCATGACAACATGGTCCGACTGATGGTCGGCCGCGACATTTCTCAGTTCTACGCGCGAAATCCTCACGAAATCGGCGACCCGCTGCTGGAAGTGGTCAAGCTTAGAACCCCTGCGTGGCCGCAACACGAACTGACGTTCTCGGTGCATCGCGGAGAAATCGTCGGCCTTTCCGGCCTGGTCGGAGCTGGGCGCACGGAGATGTTGCAGACGTTATTTGGAATCGGCCGGGCACTCGGTGGAACGGTCAAAGTGGATGACCGGCAGATCAGACCTGCCAGTTCCCAGGATGCCATCTCCGCCGGCGTGGCGCTTGTCCCGGAGGACCGCAAGCGACACGGCGTAATTGTCGAGATGGGTGTCCGTCCCAACATCGGCTTGGCGGGATTACGTCGCAACTGCCTGAATCTGGGTTTTCTCAATGCCGAAGTAGAACGCAACGACGCGGCCGAAATGATGGAGAAACTCAGTATCAAGACGCCGTCATTCGAACAGGTTGTGCAGTTCCTGTCTGGCGGCAATCAACAGAAAGTCGTCCTGGGCAAGTGGCTGGCCCTGCACCCCAAAGTTCTCTTGCTCGATGAACCGACGCGAGGGATTGATGTGGGCGCGAAACAGGAAATCTACCGGCTGATGGAGACCCTGGCCGAACAGGGCGTCGCTATCTTATTCGCTTCCAGCGAAATGGAAGAAATCCTGGGCATGAGCGACCGAGTGCTGGTGATGCATGAAGGGCGGATGGCGGGCGAAATCGCGCGCCACGATCTGAGCGAAGAGGCTGTGATGCAACTGGCGACGGGAAAGGTGGATGCCGCCTGACGGCAACCAACTCATCAGATTTGACAACAAGGCGAGCGTTCGATGAAGGCAAAAGTACTCGGCATTCTGGCGTTGCTCGTGGCGCTCTGCCTGTTCATGGCCATCACCTCCTCGGACCCGTGGTACAAGCTGACCAGTGGCACGTTTCTGCAGCCGAACAATGTCGAGAACTTGCTCCGCCGCACGTCGCTCTACGGCATTCTGGGAATTGGAGTGGCGTTTGTCATCATCACCGGTGGCATCGACCTTTCGGTTGGTTCGGTGGTTTGCCTGTCGGGATGTTTGCTGGCGATTTTTCTGGACGTCAGCTATCAGCCCTTTGACAACCAAACGGTGTTGGAGGTCCGGGCCGAAAAACAACAGATCGTCGTCGAGGGGGATGCGCCGGGGTTCAACGAAGGAGACCACATCCGGTACTTTGGCGGGCGGCGCGCGCGGCCAACGGTCGCCAGGATTGCGCGGATCAAACGCGCTGACGGCGTGACGTTGCTGCAAGTCGATAAGCCTCTTACACGCGACGACGACGACGGCCAGATCGCCAAAGTGCTCGATGTCGTCTCGTTCCGTCAAAGCGACATGACCACAACCCCGATGATCGCTGCCGCCGTGACGTTGCGGGGCAGACAAGGTCACCTGTCACGACGCGATCAAGTGATGCTGATTCATCCAGAATCAGGGCTCAATCAACAAGTGATCGAGAGTGTTGAAGTGGGCCAACAGGAGACGCTTCTGACGTTTGACCGTGATCTGGGCAGCAACTTCACGGACCAGTGGGTGGCCGTCCCACTCCAGCGGCGTCAACGGATGCCGATCCCCTTGGCCCTCGGTACCGTCCTGGCGATCGCATTGGGATTGGGCCTTCTGCACGGTCTGCTGGTCACTCGAATGAAGTTGCAACCATTCGTCGTCACACTCTGCGGTCTGCTGTTCTATCGAGGCATTTCGCGCTGGTTGGTAAACGATCAACCCGTTGGATTTGGAAATGAATATGTCAACACACTCAGCCCGCTGGGCCGCGGCAAGCTGGTCCTGTTGCAGTGGGAGGATGCCGGACACATCGAGACGTTTGGCCTGCCGTACCCGTTCTTTATTCTGCTGTTGTGCGCGCTGGCGGCGGGTGTCTTCTTAAACAAGACGATCTGGGGACGCTACCTTCTGGCGCTCGGACGGAACGAAGAAGCCGCGCGTTACAGTGGCATCAACACCGGACGAATCACCCTGTTGGCCTACATCATTTCGACCGTCCTGGCAGCTACCGGCGGGATCTTGTTCGCGCTAGATTCCAACCAGGTTCCGCCGAGCAGTTTTGGGAACTTCTTCGAACTGTATGCGATCGCAGCGGCCGTCCTGGGGGGTTGCAGCTTGCGCGGCGGCGAAGGTGCCATCGTTGGTGTCGTAATTGGCACGGCGGTCATGCAAGTGCTAAACAATATGATCGTACTGCTGCGAATCTCCGATGAACTCGAATACGCCATCATTGGCATTGTCATTTTGTTGGGTGTCCTGGCAGACGAGTTGATTAAGCGGATTGCGGCGCAGCGGCGAGCCAAATCACAGGCGAACTGAATCCTGCGCGAGATTTGCAGATGATTGCTCAGTCGGTTACAAGATAGCAAGAGAGATTGCCGAGCACTCTATCTGCCCAACGGGTGATTCTATGACCGTTCACGGGTCAGGGTCTGGCTCATTTTTCGGCGGCAAGTAGTGGCCTTTGGAAATACGCGTGGGCTGAAAAATGTACCTGACGCCTTGGCTTTCCGATTCGACGAAGTGGGAGCACGGTGAAGCGGAGCATTGTCAACGGAAACAAACCAATGAAAAATGATCCTCATAGCCAGTTGGCTCGCCGCTCGATGCTTCAAATTGCGACGGGGGGTATCGCAGGTGCCGTGCTGGCTGGAGGTCTCCCGGCGGCCGTGGCAGCCGACCCCAGACTGAGCGGGAAGACGCAGTTCCAAATCGCTTGTATGACGCTGCCGTACTCTCAGTTTCCACTTAGGCGAGCGCTAACTGGCATCAAGTCCGCGGGCTACGATTTCGTGGCTTGGGGAACATCACACCGGGAGACTCCCGAAGGTAAACGGATCCCGGTCATGCCGGCGGATGCTCCACCCGCGAAGGCCAAAGAGTTGGGAAAGCAGTGCCGCGACCTGGGACTCGAGCCGTTGATGATGTTTTCGATGACCGCTACCAGCCAGCCCGGCTACGAATTGGTTGATTTCACCGACCTTCCGAAGGTTCCCTGCCCTTG
>JASLRF010000427.1 GCA_030744095.1 Pirellulaceae bacterium
CCGATCGGTCGAGCTTGAAGTTTACCTGGCCCTGATCGTTTGTTCTGCCTTCCTGGGTCTTCGTACTGTCGGCCTGCCGATTGTAGGCAGTAACCGACGCTCCACGGAGCGGTTGGCCTTCGAACAGTACGGACACGGTAAGTCGGTCTCCTTTCTTGCGAGTTGTCGGGTTAGCACCCGGCACGATTTCCAAGCGGTGTCCCATCTTTCGCGCATAAGTATCGTCGGATTTGTCGCCGACTTGAATCAGCGCCTTTAGATAGCGACGATAACGTTCGCGTCCCACGGCTGTATCCTCGCCTGCCACGCGTCGCATCTCGAGAATTGCGATCAGTCCTTCATGTTCCAGGTAGTTGTTGAACTTGACCGCCTCGATCTCGATGTGGCTCCAGTCGCGCTGCATCACGATCAGGTGATTACCGGCGCGCCCAGGAGCGATTTTGCAGACAGGTTTCTGGCCGTCTCTTGCCGTGGCTTTCAGGTCGCGTGATTTATGCTCTGAAACGATCTGAAAGACTCCGGTCTTATTCCGCTGAAACGGCCGCTCTGCTTCACTGATAAAATGGTCACCGACAAACAACTGTACATGGGTCGTCTCGCCCGCCGCCAAAAAGAACCGCTGCGGCTGCAACCAATAGTCATGTGCGCTGATTGTCTGTGTCGTTGCAAACACAACCAACATTCCGATTGTGGCCTGTTTCAGCATTACTCGGCTCCTTAAATGAACTCCATATAGAAGTTTTCGATGACCATGCACAATGTTATCGTGTCTTGAATGGGATGTGGCAAGCTTGTTGTCGAAGGTGTTTCGGTATCGCTCGTACAGATTCCCGAAAAGTAAGGGTAGGAAACGATGTCAAGAACCGTTTTCTGTTTCTTGGGGCGACTGACGTTTGTCATCATTGGACGGCGGCCAGTGAGCCTCGATTTCTGGACACGTACCAACCACCGCTCCAGTGGATGCCGTGGCTATTTGTCAGCCCATCCCTAGATCTTCCACGAAGCGAGCGTTCAAGACAACTTCGTCGCGATCAACGCCGAGATTCTCAGCGACTATTGGCGCAATTTCATCCAAGATGGAGCGGTCATCCGGCAGATCGCGATTCCTAACAGCAGCGGATAAACCAACAATCTTGAGCGTGATATCGCCCAACGTAGCGAAACCATCGGGAGGCACGATACAAAGCCGTGCAGTCATGAGATATAGCAGAATCACCAAGGCGAAAGCGATGAAGAACGTCAGCGGCAGAATGGCCCAGTCGATCACCCCTAGAGCCACCGCGAGAACCACGAGAGCTGCCGAAATAGACGCGAGGACGATACGGACAGGCTTGGGCCGACGCAGCGATCGTGGTGTGGTACGCAGCAATTCAGGCAGACGTAGCCAAAGTTGCCTGCGCTCCATCGCCGACAGATGATCGATAATCGCGTGGCTCGGCTTCATTTTGACGGCTTGATCGGCCACAACATCGCGGACCAAAGCGCGGAGCGAAAGGAAAGCGGGCAAAGCGAGGCATTGAGGCGACGACCCTGCGACGATTCGGCCATGAATCAACGCCACGAGATCGCCGACGGTGCGTATGTGCTCAGCCTCACCATCAGCAATTGTGATGCCGAAGTGATCCTCGACGTCCATCACGAGTTCAACTGCGTCAAGGCCCATGATTTCGATGAACGTTTCAGCTGACCGGCAGCCGCCAATCAGCGTTCCATTTGATTGCCACCAGATCGGCCGCTCGGTCCAGCGATCAGTTAGTCCTTGGCGTTTGGTCTTTGGATCACTATCGCCTCCGCCTTTCGCTTCTCCATCTTCACTTCGAATCCAAAGGACTTCAACAACGCGAAGACATCCTGATCTGCAAATGTGAAGCTGAAGTTGTATCGTTCCCGAAGTGCACACTGATTCAGAATAGGCCGGTTTTCGTGATCGGTAAGGAATCCAACTAACAATGTCATGCTAGTCTGTGTCGCCTGGTATAGTCCGTCGCGTTTGTCAACTTGGCGAATCTCACCCTCCGTGTCCCTCGATGAGCGTTCCCACGACTTCGGCACGCCAATCGCCTGGTTGCGAACGACAATGAAATCGGACATGACGTCGCGGATCGTGATTTCCAAGCCGAGCTTCTTCCCAAGCCCAGATAAGAGCGTGTCGCGCGTGAAAGCCGTGTCTGATAAGTCGATGTTGAAACGGACATCTGGCGGCAAATGACGCACACCAACGACGGGCAACCCGGGTGCGAATCTGTCAATGATCCGCTTTGGAGAGGCCCCTCCGAGTGCTATCAGCCGCCCGTTGAACTTTGTCCAGGTGAACGGTGCCACCGCTGGGACTTCAACAAAAACGTCGGTGGGAACAGTCTCCTGCGCGCTAGCGATCGAACAGTAAAAAGTGACTGCCGTAATGGCGAATGCTGCCGCTTTCACATTTCTCATCATTTGTCACCACACTGTAGGGACTAAAAACGAAGACGAATTTCGATCTATCCGGCTACCACTCGGTCACGTACCACTGTGGGGCAATACGCGTTGTCAAATAATGTGACGGCTGGCGATCAGTCTGATCGTAGTAGAGCCCGCATTCATCAATCAGTGCCACGCCAGTGACATACCCAATTGTACCTTGGCGGGTTACTCAGTCGAAGTCATTTTTGTGCTCGCGCGACAGTTCCATGTGTACAAGCCGTCTGTGCCAGCGAACGTCAAGTTAATGCGGCGGGCGCGTTGGACAATCCTTTCAGGGACGGCGTGATCGCCCGCTCACGCTCAACGCCTGGTCAATGAAATTCCTTACGAACTGGTCAGGATACCAGGCCGAAATCCGAAGCGGCAACCTTTTATCGGCGTTTGACGAATCCTGGCTTCTGTCCGTGCATTCGTCGTCCGCGCACAACCGCTTCAATCCGGCAACGAAGTGCTCCCAGAAACCTCTCACCCAGCAATCGATTTTCCACCAGGTACGGCTCTCGTCTTTTCCCGCTGAAACGGCCGCCCTGCTTCACTAATAAAATGCTCACCGACAAACAACTGTACATCGGTCGTCTCGACGGCCGTCAAAATAGAACGGCTGCGGCTGCAACCAAATTGTAATGCGCACTGGTTGTTTGCGTCATGGCAAACGCAACCGATATTCCAACAGCCGCTTGTTTCAGCATGGCACGACATCTTAGAATCTTAGAATAAACTCCGCACGGAATCCTTCGATGGCCATACGCATTGTCATCGGGTCTTGAATGGGATGTAGTAAGAAACCAGGAGCATCAATCATGAGAAGCCGCCGACCGAAAAACCTGATCGCTCTTCACACCTTTGTGTTGATATTGGGGTTTCAGTTCCTGTTGCCGTGCTGTGAGTCGCACGCACAGTCGCGGCAGAAGATGACATTGGGCGATGTCGAGCGGCTATTCACGGAACTGTCCAACTGGGGACGGTGGGGAAAGGACGATCAACTCGGCACATTGAACTTGATCACGCCCGAAAAGCGTAAAGCGGCAGCGAGGCTTGTTGCGGAAGGCGTCTCGGTTTCGCTCGCACGGATTCCCGAAGAGCAAGTGGCCGCTGATAACGCGTTTCCCTTCGTTCAGCAGATGCTGAAGACAGGTAACGAACCAGGAAATCAGTGGGCCATGGATAACTACAGTGTCAGCTATCACGGCCTCGCACACACACACATCGATTCACTCTGCCATTTGATTTACCAAGGCAAAACGTACAACGGCTTCCCCGCCAAAGAGATCACAAGCGAGGGAGCAAATAAGCTCAGTATCCACAATCTAAAACAAGGTATCTTTACGCGAGGCGTCTTAATCGACATCCCAAGATTGCGAGGTGTCCCTTACATCGAACCGGCAACACCCATTTACCCAGAAGAACTGACGGCGTGGGAGAATCGTGCCGGCGTCAAAGTCAAGAGTGGCGACATCGTGATCTTCCGTACGGGGCGTTGGGCAAGACGAAAGGCGAAAGGTCCCTGGAGCGTGCAAGAGGAAGGCGTGGCGGGCCTCCATGCCTCGTGTGCCAAATGGATACATGAGCGAGATGTCGCCATGGTCGGGAGCGACGCGGCCATGGACGTCATTCCGTCCGGCATTCCCGGAATATCACACCCA
>JASLRF010000428.1 GCA_030744095.1 Pirellulaceae bacterium
CGCACACGTTGTGGAGTTTCTTGCCTGACCTGTTCGACTTCGTACATGGTGAAGAACAAATTCAGCCCAAATACCAAGACCGCACTGCCGCACACTGCGATCGGCGCGGCAGGTGTTCCCCACAGCTCGCCATCAGCCGCCGCCGCCATCGTCCACATCCAGTTGGACGCTTGAAAGGCCGTATATTCGAGTTCGCTATATCCAAACCACCAAGCCTGCAGAAATGCGGGAAGCGCACAGCCAAGCAAAGCGACAAAGACGCCAATCAGGAATGGGACGAGCATCCCCACGTAGGCGAATTGCCGAATTGCCAAGATGATCAGCCGCCCGATCCCCAAATACGTGACAACGTAGCAGGTTGCCATGAGACCATATAATGCCCAGTCTGAATCGCGCGGCGCTCCAGCGAACGCGGTCATCTGTGACCCTAAACCGATAATGGCCACCACGATGCACATAGCGCCCATATTCGTCACCGCAAAGCAGTAGCCGGTTCCCGATCCAGGGTTAAACCAAGTCAGCGTCATACGACCCAGAAAACTCTGCGGTAGCGAGCGTTTGACACGTGGTGACAACAGCGCGTTTTCACCCGCCATCAAAGCGCCAACCACATACCAATAGAGTGCTGGAAATGTCATAAACACGATCAGGATTTCATCCGTTTCAAAGCGTAACCAGGAATAGGTCATCCAACCAATCCAGAGAACCTGCTGCACCATCATTACGATGCGAAGTTTCGTCGATCGGTTGTCACTTGCGAAGCTGATCAAGGCTGCCGATACCAACACGAACATCACGGCGAAGGAAATGCAAAAACTGATCACCGCCAGGTTGGAAGTCCAAAAATCGAGCGTTTGGTATGGCATGGCGTTGCCGGTACTAATGAAACTCACCGCAGCGATGCTCCAAATCACCGTCGCGGCCAACAGCCCAATTAACAGCAAGACTGACAGGACAATCTGCCAGTGTCTCGCGCGTGTTATCGTCGCCACCACCAAACCCACAGTCGAAAGCAGAATGGAAATGACAAACGTGTAGAACAAAACGAACCCAATGGTGAAGATATCGATGCCGCGGAGCAGATAGGTAAATGCAATGCACGGGGCCAGCGCGGAATAATAGACGACCATTTGCAGCATGGCGCTGCCCAGCTTGCCAGTTACAATTTGCCGCGATCCTAACGACGTAATCGAGAGCAGTTCAAAGGTCCCGTCTTCACGCTCGGAAGCCAGAGACCGAAAGGCAGAGAATGGCACGACGATCAAGACTGGCGCGGCCAGGACAAAATAGTATCCCAGCAACATGAAGGTACCACCTGGTGCGTGGTAAATACCCGGCGATGCCAAAGCGATCCCCAGCAGCGACCAAGCCCAACCACACGAGAGTAAGAGGGCGAACGTGACAATAAACTGGCGGCTCTTCAGCGCTTGCCGTGCCTCTTTGACAAGAATTGGATTCAACTGTTCGCTCAAACGATCGACAAACGCGTCGAAGCGACGCACGCCTGACGAGAGTTGCAGATCGGTCTCGAAGGGATTCGCTCCGACATCGTTGATGTTTGGCGTAGAGTCCATGGACGTCATTGCACGAATCCTTGGGTGACATGCATGAAGACATCTTCGAGCGACTTGACGTGCGAACCAAAGGCGGCCACTGGAAAACCGGCGACAATCATCTCGCGCAATAACTCTGCCTGCTCGGGGCGGTCGCCGACGTGGGAAAATCGTACGAGCTTGCCGTCGACAACGATGTTTTCGATGTCAGTACGGGCCTTCAACCACTGCTGCATGGTGGACATGTCTTCCAGCACGCGCACTTCGACTTCGCTATGCGTCACGTGTCCTTTTTGAATCTCTTCGACGGCGCCAACCGCCACGAGCTGCCCCTGCTCGATAATCCCGACGCGGTCGCACATCTCAGCCAACTCGGTCAGAATGTGAGAGCTTACTAGAATGGTCTTACCGCCGTCCGCCAATTCGCGAATCATCTGCCGCAATTCGATACGAGCACGCGGGTCGAGCCCCGCAGCGGGCTCGTCCAAAATCAAGACACTGGGATCGTGCACCATCGATCGGCCCAGGCAGAGACGTTGCTTCATGCCCTTGGACAAGCCGCGAATCGGCTTATCAGCCAGTCCATCCAACTTGGTGAAGCCCATCACGTGTTTCAGCGCATCAGTCCGCTGGCGGCCCCTGAGCCCGTATGCGCGGGCAAAAAAATCCAAGTACTCACGACAGTTGACATTGGGGTAAGTGCCAAACGAATCCGGCATGAATCCCAACCGCCGCCGCACTCGATCCGGGTCATTGATGACAGAAAACCCGTCGACCAATGCGTCTCCGTAGGTTGGCAGATCCAAGGTCGCCAGAATCCGCATACTCGTCGTCTTGCCGGCTCCGTTGGGCCCAATGTACCCAAAGACCTCGCCACGCATCACATCAAATGACACATCGTCCACGGCGCGGGTGGTGTGGTAGATACGATGGAGGAGTTGAAGCGTGATCACAGGTCGGTCGTCATGGATCGTCGTTACCACCTCCCGGTCACAAGGTGGTAGCCTGCCTCGTTGCGAGCTCCCTCGACGCCAACAGATACCTCGACGGGCTCCGCCACAGATGCCAGATAAGAACGCGGCTTCAGTCCCGCAAAACGAACCGCCATCAATGCACGCAACCGACGTTCGAAGATGCTGGCCTTAAATGACGGCTTCGGCAGACCTGGATCAACGTGCTGTGAAAAGTCATAGGAGGACATGAAGAAATCCGCCGCATTCTCTAACTGATAGGGGTCAAAGCCGGCGGGATAGGTCGGTCGATTGGCAGCCGACAGTTTGTTCCATTGTTTGGTCGCGTCCTTGCCAGAGATGGGCGACATGCTGGCCGTCGCACCCGAATCAATCCGTTGTGCTTCGAACAGTTCGCCGT
>JASLRF010000429.1 GCA_030744095.1 Pirellulaceae bacterium
CGACGAAACGCGTGGACGTGTCCGAAAATCAAAGGAGCCGGTAACGAATCGTCCAACTCTTGAACGCTGTGCGTCCCATTGGCGACAGGCTTTTTGTCCGTGTCCGTCACCAACAGGTAACGATCTGTCGATGGCATAACGTGAATGGCCGCCAAACCTGGCTCTGGTTCGATGTTCTGGTCCAGTACGACATCGGCTCCTCGCAGCGAGCGAATAAGAAACCGACCGTCGGGTTCCATGATGGCAACCTGATCATCTTTAACCAGTGTGCCACGCGCACCAGCGGAAAAGGCCTGTGACCAGACGTCCACTTCGCGCCACGCGTCATAAAGAAACAGCCGGACGTCCGTCGACGGTAGATCGTCATCTTGGGCGTTGCCATGCTGTTCGCCAGTCGGCTGATTTTCCCAAGCCAATACAAACCGACCATGGGTCGCCCAGCGGTGCTGCCAATCGGGTACGTTGCGTTTGCCCAGAATGCGTCCAGTCCGCGAATCGATGACCTGCGACGTTGTACTTTCGCGAGGTGCCGCGAAGGTCAGCTCGCCGTCGCCAAACAACGAACACCCAGATTCCATATCCCGGAGTTTCCAGATCGGTTCGCCAGTAATCGGGTCGGCGCAGATCAATGTGGTCGACTGAAGATAGGTGATTCCAACGTCTGTAACGGGTCCGGCAGAACCGACTGGTTTTCCGGCCGTATCGACCATCGAATAGGTCGATGTCGCCGTCCGATCGAGAGGATTGATGTTCTTCCATTCACGTGCATTGGGACGCGCCACACCCACGTCGGGGGCGGGCACTGAGAGGCCGGTCCGCCAGAGGATTGCGGCGTCATTTTGCGGGCCTCGTGAAAGGTCCAAGGCCACAGATTGATCACCCAGCACCACATACAGCAACTGACCAAACACTCTGGCGTAGTTCGTGCCATCGGGATGATCGTTGTATGAATTGCCGTCGGTCAACGGAAGGCGAAGCCACTCCTGACCGCGATCATCCCGCAGCACAATCGAACTGACGCCGCCATCGTAGACGATCGAGAACTGCCGTCCGGCAGGTCGCTGCTGTTCGACGAGTGGAACGAAGAGGTTACTCCGGGGCGACTGTCGACTTCTCCGGTCGTGTGATTCATGCCATTTTGTCTGACCGACAGGCCATTGGCTGACGCTGAAAAGCCGGTCGCGTAACGC
The DNA here is from genome assembly GCA_030744095.1 of Pirellulaceae bacterium. The sequence goes on from JASLRF010000429.1 coordinate 1,191, forward strand.
ATTCTGCTTTGCAGCCGCCACGTATAGCTCGCGACCAGTCTTTCCAGAGCCGCAGTCCACGTCCGACCAGCCTTCAACCAGTTTCTGGTAGTAGTGAGCCGCCAACTCCGTTTCATCGAGCTGCAACAGTTTCGCTGCGACTTTCGCCACAACCGTGCCGGTCTGCTGGCGACTCACATTCTTCTCCAGTCGCGCCAGCAGCAGGTCCGCTTCCAAAGCACGATCACTAACGGCGAGCGTGGGGACGAGCTGCAATCGCGCTTGATCGGCAAGCGGGAGAAAACCGAAGTACTTGATAAACTGACGAAGTTCTCCTTCGGATGCATTGTCATTCCGAACCGCGTCGCTCATCTGCGCTCGGCTGACATCATCGGCTTCCTGGTAGACATGGGCCAAACGTGCCTGCACCCAACGATCCAGACGCACCGTCCGGCGTGTCTCGGCAATCACCGTGGGAGACTCGCCGGCTCCGTAGGGATCGAAATTCTCAATTTGCATGGTCGCCAACTGCAGATATTTCTGGGCCGCGCCCGCCACGTCGCCGCTCTGTTCCATGCCCGCGGCCATCAAACGCAAGAACTCCAGTCGCTGATGCGGCAAGTGGATCTGTGGTTCGATCGCCGGGGCGACCGCGACGTGCCCGGCAAAGTCCTTACGCAGCAAATCCAGGAACGAAGACACCAGCAGCGTGCGGACTGCTTCATCGCGTGGTGCCAACTCGTAAGCACGCCGCAGCACACCCAGCGCCTGCTCTTGTTGCCCGTCATTGACGAGCAGTTCGCCATGTCGCGCCAGTGCCCAAGCATCGTCCGCGGACTTGGCCAGCCTCTCGTCCACCAAACGCCGCAACGGTTTGATTTGATAGAACGCCGCGACCCGGTCGACACCCTGCGAGATAACCTGATCGTCGTAGCAGAGAAGATTGCCAAGGACGCGCGGCGTCTCGACACGCTGCGCGATCTTGCCCTCGTTGAGGTCCACCTCCAGCAGCTCAGACGCCGTCGTCGGAAAGAAATAGCTGTCGCCTGTTTGGAAGCCCCGCCCGCTGGGCATTTCCCCTTCGCCTTCACGCAAAAGGCTCGTCCAGACCGTCTCGCCATCGGTAAGCCGTATCGCGATCAGCTTGTGCTTGCCAACCAAGATCGCATTGCCTTGGTGAATACACGCAACAAATTGCATGTCGGCCAGGTCACCGGATCGTTCCTTGGGTTCCCATTTGGGCGCGCCGGTCAGCAGGTCAAGGCAATACAGATGTTTCGATTCGACGGGCGTCAACAGTACCGATCCGTCAGCGATGGTTGCCGTGGCGTCCGCCCAGCCCTCGCCGGGGTGTGCCAGCGAGCCGGCGTACGGAGTTAATCCAAAGCCAGTTGATTCGGAACTTTTCTGCGGATATGCGTAGCCCCAGAGGAGCGATCGCGTGGTGACGTCCAGGGCGACAACCGCACCGGCCGACGTTGGACAGATCAACACACCATTTCCAAAGGACGGCGTCGCGCCCGCCAACC
>JASLRF010000430.1 GCA_030744095.1 Pirellulaceae bacterium
CCACGACGGTGAAAACAAACGCCGATCAATCGGGCATGCTTCACTGCGGTGCAGGCTGACGTCTAATCACCGAGACAGACCAACTCGCCGCCTTGCGTGGTGACGTAAATGCGACTCTCTGCGATGGCTAGCCCGTCCCAGGCAGGCGGCTGAACATAGGTCTCGTTGATAACTTGACCGTTCGAAGTTGACATTACTTTGAGGCGGCCATCCTGATGAATCGTATACAGTCTGTCGCCGGCCAGAGCCATGGCGTGGACGCGGTTGTGACGTTGCGTGCCTCGCTTCGGTTCTTCCTTCTCTTCATTCGGATCGACGAATGGATCCTTCGTCCATTTCGCGCCCTCCGCGATGCGGTAGGTTCGATAAGGTTTGCCGTCTTCTCTCGCAGTTTGTGAAGCTTTCCAGCCAGTGATCCACTTGCTGTCGAATTTTTCGCCTTTGTCCAAGTCAAAGTCGCGGCGGAAGATATCTGTGCTTCCGTTGAGCGAGCCGTAGACGTTGTCGTCACGGAACACGATTAGTGGTCGGCGAGGTGCCTCGCCAGGGAAACGATGCTGATGCCGCGCGCCGTAGGTCCATGAGCCGCGCGGAATCCACACTTCGCCGGCGCCGGTGTTCAGCTTGGCGAATGCATTCCACTTGTCAACCGACACTTCCTTGCCATCAGCTGACAGCACCCACCGCGACATGGCAAGACCGTCGCCTTCGGCGTGCAGGATGTCGAACGGATCGAATTCCAGTCCGGAGTTTTCGTAGAAACCTTTCTGCGGCACGGTGTTGATCCGCTGGACCCAATGGCGTTCGCCTGTCAACGGGTCCACGGCGAAGACCAGAATCCCGCCGTCGGCCAGCGGTTGACGTCCGGCGGCGAAGTACGCAATGTCGTCCATCACTAGCACAGCACCGGGAATTGGCCAGGGAGATTCCACCTGACCGTAGGCAACGATCCGCTCGTCCGTTGGCGCGGCGCGGAGCCGCCAGACGACTTCACCCGTATCTGCTCGCAACGCGTAGACCCAGCCGGCCGCCGAGCCAAACAGGCAGAGGCCACGATGAATCGCTGGCGGTGTGTCCAATCGGCCATTGGCGGTAAATCGCCAGCGAACCTTACCGGATGACGTGTCGACGGCGATCAGTTCGTGGGCGTCGGGCCGCGTCACGAAAGCCATTCCGTTGGAGATTGTCGGCGCGCTGAGCGGACCTTTGACGACCGGGTTGTCCTGCCAATCGTCCAGGATTGGACCACGATCCCCTGCTTCCAGATTACTCGCGGCATTCAGAGCAATTCGCCAACGCTCACCTAGTTTCTTTGGTCCGGGGGTCGTCGCACTGGCGCTGCGCCAGCGGTCGTGACGGTACAGCGGCCAGTCGTGGGCTTGAGGATTCGCGGCATTGGGATCGACTTCGGCTGGGCCTTTTTCCAGCAGGAACTCCATTTCGTCGAGAGGCCGGTTCGCTGGCGATTCCTTGCCGGCCGCTGGCGCCATCGCGACAAAACCGCGTAACATGGGCCAACAGGTGCAATGCTTTGGCGTGGTGTAGACCAGGCCGTTGGCGGGCACCCAGCCGTTCTCGCGCGAGCAATTCGCCTTGGTGATTCGGTTGGCAATGACTTCGCCGGACTTCAGATTGGTCATGTCCAACTCGCCAGCAAACATGAAGTTCGGCGTGGCGACCGGTGGAAAGCAATGCGCCAGCCCCGCGGGATAGCTAACACGTGTTTCGCCCGTGAGCGGGTTCAACGCTGAAACCTGAACTGGTACCCGCTTCAGCTTCTCTTTGTCACTGGTGTTAACCTTGCCGCCGTGCAGAATCCAAAGATCGTCTTCCACAAACATCGCTCTGGCCTGCCGCGTGTGGTTCATCCCCGGTGGGTATTCTTTGGACCAGCGATGTTCACCCGTCGCGGCCGAGACGACGTGGATGCCGTTGTCGGCATCGTTATCGTTCAGTGTGGACGCTTCAAACACCAACTGCCCTTTCGCCAATACCGTGCGTGCCGTGAGAGGCAACCACGGATAATCATCGCGTCGCCATTTCACAGTGCCCCTGTCGGCCACGAGCGAGACGGCTTCAAGCTTCTCGCCTCGCCGCACTCTTCCTTGAATGTAGGCCACAGTGGCCCCATCGGAAATGACGTTGGCCGGTTCGGCCGCCGCCACATTCCAGGATTCCTTACCTGTCTCTGTATCGAACGCGCGAACTGAGTTACTGTCTGCGGCGATCACGCGAGTGCCATCGTGAATGACGGTCTTTGGGTTCAACATGTCGCCCAATGCCACGACGACTTCACCTGTCGCGGCGTCCAAGGCCACGGGGCGGTTCTGCAACACGGCGAATACAAGTTCGTCCGATGCAACAGGCCGCGCACCATCACGAGACAGTCTGGGAAGCGAGAAGTCATCGGGATTGTTCTCGCTCTTCCTCAGATCGCGATGCCAGAGCCGCAGACCGTTAAAACTGTCGCGTGCGAGGATGCCGCCGTAGAAATTGCGACCGCCGGCTGTAACCATACCCTCAACTTCCGATGTCGCGGCGGCTATCCATCGGACGCGATCTGGCGGTCCGACCAGCGTGTCGCGAGAAACTGCGTTGCCGTCGGCGGCATGACGCGGGTGAGACCAACTGTCCATCGCTTCCGGTCGCGGCTTTCGCGCAATCAGGTTTGAGCCCTTCTCGACAAACGAAACAAAACCGCCGGCCACCAGCAGTGACTTCGGCAGCACGTTTGCATCCGTCACGACAACGGTTCCGTCCGGAGTGAGCACGCGCGAAAGTTCTTCGACCCCAACCGTGTAATCACGAACAACAATCAGGTTGACCATATTGTCGGCGTACGGCAGCCGATCACGATCAACGGGTTGTTCCGCCCAAGCCAAGCCATAATGGCCGTCTTGGCGCAGACGCGAACGCGCCGACTGAATCTTCTCGGCATCGGGATCCAGAACGTGAATCAGATATCGTCCGGTGAGGCTCTGGCGGGATGCCGCCTGCGTGTCATTTGCACCAAGTTGAACGACGAGACCTCCATGCAAGCCGGCTGCTTTCGCCGGATCGAATTGCTGAGCGTGCGCGTGACTGACCAAGGCAACACAAACCGCCGCCAGGCCAACCGTTCCGAGTTGTAAAGAATCGAGAAGTTTCATGATTACCATTCGTTCGCAGGTTTAGATCGGTTTCCGATGAGTAACGAGTTGCATTGTACCAAGCGATCGGTTCTCATTCTTCCTTAGGCCGCCGAATCGCATCGACCATGGTTTCGTCCCAACAGTCGAGGTTCATCATAGCAACTAACTCGTGAAACGTGGCGTCATCGCTCGCGAAATTGGCCGAACTCCATCCTTCTTGAATGATTGATGAGACCTATTCGGGCCTATGCTAGGCTTTGTCTCTGGTCGAATCACAACAATGCAGTTTGTCAACTGACATGCCTCAGTCACCTAATGAGCTGGATGATGATGGCCGGCAAGTGCCGTCGGGTGATGTCCATGTATGGTCGGCATCCGTCGCGGCATCCCGCTCGCGCGAGAGTGCATTGCTGGGACTGCTTGCGGATGACGAAATCGATCGCGCCAATCGCTTTGTTTTTGAAAAGGACCGGCTCTCCTTCGTTCTTGGTCGAGCAACCCTGCGCACGCTGCTAGGTCGTTGCTTGTCCAAGCGGCCTCAGGAAGTGCAAATTGTGGCGAACTGTTTTGGGAAACCTGAGTTGGAGAGGAAAGCTCTATTCTTCAATACTTCACATTCGGGAGATGTAGTCCTGATCGCTCTCTGCCGCGACCATGAGATTGGCGTCGATGTCGAACGAGTTCGGCATCTCGAGGAGATGGAACAACTGGCTACCAAGTTTTTCTCACCTCGCGAGGTGAGTGAATTGCGAGCAGCGCCCCCACAGCAAATGTCAGCCGCGTTTTTTGCTTGCTGGACCCGAAAGGAGGCCTACGTCAAAGCACGTGGTCACGGGCTGTCGGTACCGTTAGCCGAATTCGATGTACCCACCAGTCCGGGCTCAACGAGCGACTGGCGCGCCGTTCAGTCAAAGGACTCGTCGCGATGGTATGTGCGCGCCCTCCCAACACCTGGAGATTACTTCGGCGCGCTGGCTGCACCTGTGCCTGGCCTCAACGTCTGCTACAGGGAGTATCTGCCGTAACCGTATACGCTCGGGACACCGCGCGGCCTCTGGCCGCAACCAAAGAGGGTCTTCGAA
>JASLRF010000431.1 GCA_030744095.1 Pirellulaceae bacterium
GACGGAGACGGTCGCGCCGATCGGCATGAAACCATCGCGTCTGGTTGGGGCCACACGACGGACTACCATGATTGGGCTGTTGGGCTTCCGCGCGATGCAGCTGGGAATTACTACATTGCCATCCCTTGTCAGCAAGACAAGCGCTCGGTGGCGGCCGCACACCTGCGCGGGACGGTCTTAAGACTGACGCCGCGCGAACCAACCGTCGAAAATCCTCGCGCCTTCGAACTTGAGACGTTAACTGCTGGACACCGTTTCCCAATGGGCATCGCGATGAACCGCGCGGAACAATTGTTCGTGACGGACAATCAAGGCAACTACAACCCATTCAATGAACTCAATCATGTGCGCCCCGGAAGACGTTTCGGCTTCATCAACACAGTGGATCGCAAACCTGACTTCAAACCGCCATTGACGCCACCTGCGATCGATATTCCTCATCCGTGGACGCGAAGCGTGAACGGGATCTGCTTTCTGGAGACGCCAGAAGAGCTTTCTCGGAAATCCGGTGGTGGACTGTTCGGACCGTTCGAAGGCCATCTGGTCGGTTGCGAATACGACACGCGTCGTCTGATTCGGATCAGTTTGCAACAGGTCGGTGATACGATTCAAGGAGCAGCGTACCCGTTCAGCTACGATGAACCGCCGAGCGGGGTGCCACTGCTGGGTCCTTTGGTCAGTAGCATCTCTCCAATGGGTGACTTGTACATTGGCGGCATCCGTGACAGCGGCTGGGGTGGTTCAAACAATGTGGGCGAATTGGTTCGACTGCGTCCAACGGGCGCAGATCTTCCCTGCGGCATCGCTGAAGTACGAGCGACGAACTCGGGGTTTGTTGTGGAATTCACCAATCCCGCAGATCCAGTGCGGGCGGCAGACGTCGCCAACTACACCCTGGCCTCCTACACTCGCATTTCAACGCCCGCCTATGGCGGCGACGATAGTCAGCGACGTGTCGAGTCGATTCACACCGCCGAAGTTGCTGCCGACGCACGCAGTGTGAAGTTGACGGTAGGCAGTTTGCGACCGGGCTTTGTCTACGAAGTGAACTTGAGAAACTTATCGCCCGATGGCGGTGAGTTCTTTCCGTCGCAAGCACACTACACCCTGCGTGTCATTCCTGATTAGCCCTCTGTCAAGACTAAGATTTAGGGCTGTCGAGCCTGATTGTCGTGGTTCGCTCCGCAAACCAAACGTTTTGATCGCAGCGATCAACGACTATCTCGCCAGGCCACCATTGGCTTGGGAATAATCGTTCCGCCCTTCTTTTTCGGAACAATCCTCACGATCGGGCTTCACCGTTGCCGATACGTTTCAGGACGCTACCAACTCCTGCGTTTGCTGTTCATGCTGTGCGCGACCAAGGAATGCTGCGATGCTAGCAATCATAAGCGACCTTCACCTCACCGACGGAACCACCGGAACGAATGCCGACCCTGGCACATTTCATGGTTTCTCGAACCATCTTTGCGAACTGGCGATGCAAGCGTCCTGGCGAGCCGATGGATGCTATCGCCCGATCAAACAGCTCGACTTGCTCTTACTGGGTGACATCTTTGACGTCATCGATTCAAACAAGTGGTTGGCAGGGGACATCCGGCCATGGCACGACCCGCAGACGCCGGAGGTTGCCGAAACCGTCTCTTCGATTGTCGACGACATTTTTCGCACCAATCGCGACACGATCATGAATTTTCGATCGCTCGCCACGGATGGTGCGATTTGCATCCCCTCGGCAACTCAAGCGGGTATGCCCGCCATGGACGCCGAGGGCGTTCCTCTTACTGTTCGCACGTTTTACATGGTCGGAAACCGTGATTGGCCCTTGCATCTGACCGGCCTTCAATACGATGTGATTCGTCAGCGGGTCGCGCATCAGATTGGTTTGTGCAGCGCCCACAACGCGCCATTCCCACACGATCCGTATGAATCGGAAGAACTGCTGAGCGTTCTGCGAAGGCACCGCGTCTTCGCACGCCACGGCGATGTCTACGATCCGCTTAACTACACCGAGGACCGCGATTCAAGCAGCCTCGGTGACGCGATTGTGATCGAGCTGGTCAATCGCTTCACGGCCACGATTGGGCAAGAAATGGGCGCCGAACTGCCTTCGTCCGTCACTGCTGGATTGGCTGAAATGAACCAGATTCGTCCGCTGCTGCTGATTCCAGTATGGCTGGAGAGCCTGTTGGAGCGTTGTGGAATTCGACATGGATACCGCAAACGCATCAAGCACATTTGGGACGGCTTGGCAGACGAATTCCTGCAACTAGACATCGTTTGCGAACAGGATGCGTGGAGTCCGTTCGATTTGATCGACGGCCTCGACCGGTCGCTGAAGTTCAGCAAACGACTTTCGATTGGCTGGGCGGGCAAAATCTCCAGCTGGATGCAGTCGTTGCGCGGTACAGACACAGATTCGTATTGCCAGCACGCGTTAACCGAACAGGACTACCGTAATCGTCGCGCAAAACACATTGTCTACGGTCACACGCATGTGGCCGAGAATGTGCCGCTGGACGCCAGTTACGCAGACGGATATGTTTTGAATCAGGTCTATTTCAATACTGGAACCTGGCGACGCGTTTATCGCCAGACGCAATGGGCAGGTGGCGAACACGAGTTCATTCCAACCGATGTGATGAACATCTTGTCGTTCTACCACGCCGACGAGCGTGGGGGACGGCCGTTCGAGGTCTGGTCGAGCATGTTGGCGTCCGACGCCGTGCAGGCCCCGGTTCATCGTGTGGATACCGCGCGGTCGAGTCATGCCCCGGAACAATCGATTTCAGCACCAACACTACCGGTCCGCGCTCCCCACTTCCAAGTTTCACCTGCTGCGTCCCGAGCCGCCGGTCCACGCCGCACCCGCTGATCTGACGGAGCGGATTGCCTGTTTGGGAACGCACATGCGCGAGGCCCGGGTGGCCGCCATTTACTTGGTGCATGGCACGTTCGTTGGCGCCGATGCGCTCGGCTTTCTTCGCGAAATCGCGCGTGTCT
>JASLRF010000432.1 GCA_030744095.1 Pirellulaceae bacterium
GATCCGTAAGGCTATCGTCGTCCACATCGGCGAACATCGCACCATGTCCGCCCAGTCGACCGTGCTCGGCCGGTCCGCCAGTGCCAGCTTGAAGCGTGATGTCGGTAAACCGCAGTTCGTCGTCAGCTGCCAGAGCCGACGTCAGCAGGCAGATGGCACAGAGAATCATTCGCCCACTCATTTGAACTCCCCAACGGCGATTGCCCAGTCGGAGTCGTACGGCGTGGCCCAGGTCTGTTTCTCAGCCGCCAGACGACCGAGTCGTAGTTCGAGGTATGGTTTCTTAGTGTCCACAGCGATGGCCCCCTGCCCTCCAGCCATCTTGGAGAGATCCATTTCGATTGAGCCGGCATCTTCTTTGTAGAAGACGTAGTGCGTGCCTGCGGGTACCCTCAAGCAAGCACCGTCGGTGATATCCGAGGTTGCCGTCATGTCGTTGAGAAAGCGACGATTGAAAAACCTTGCATAGGTCTTGATCGGGGCTGGATCTTCGTACGGGGCTGAACCGAGCCAGCTGTCGCGGCCGCGTGGGAGATAGCCCCAGATGTTGGCCACGCCACCCGCCATCGTCGAATGCCACAGTCCACGGCGAGTCCTTTCCATGTTGTAGTCCTTACCGGCATACGCCTTGGATTGACGGATGCGAAAGCGATCTTCAGAGAATGCCGGTTTGCCTCGGCGGGCATTGAGGGCCGCGCGATAAACTTGATGTGTGGGCCGGTGGTGCTCGTAGGCCGAATAATCGAGTCCTTCATAGATCTGGGCCTTCCGATGGTCCAGGCCATGATTCGGCCCGGCATCGCGTGCACCCAGTAGGTGAGGCCAACCGAGATGCTGATGCAAGTGCTTGTGCCACATGCCAAGATCTTCTTCGACCACCCATTCATCCAGATCGAAACCGTAACCGATCGTCCATCCCGGCAACGGGCCAAGACGTGCGGCGAGGTACCGCTGTAGCCGTCGATCAATCGCGCCGCCCAAACCCCAGCGTTTCGGTGTCCACCGCCGAGCTTCGTCACCCCACATCCATAGGTGGACCATGCCGCCTGCCGAATGCGCTTTGGTAATCAACAACTCCAGCGCCTCGAACGTTCGTCGATCCGGATTCGGGGTGTGGATATCGGTGGACTTCAACTTGTCGATGTCAAACCACTGGCAACTGCCCACGACGTGAAAGCCGTTGAATCCGTGCTCGACAAAAAACTTCTTGATGTCGGCGTCAATCTTGTGAGGCTTGTTATGAAAGTACTTGGGAGCCGCATACATCACCAGTTGCGGCACGAAGGCTCTCAATTCACGACTTGGGCTCGCCGGGCGCGCCCACTTGTTGCCATGATTTGTGATGAAGCCCGTGATCGCCGAATTCGAATTCGGTTTGATCAGCACGGAACCTCGCCGTTGGTCGAGATCCCGATCTACGCTGCTGGTGGTAAACGTCCATTTGCCGATACGTGTCCCCGTGAAGCGAAATCTCCAACTGTCTTTGCCATCGTAGAACATTCCTGTCGTTCGCTTCTGTCCTGTCTGTTCATGAACGAACGTCGCGGTGGCGATCACGTCAAACGCATTACCGTCAAATGTCGGATTCGGCAAACTCCATTCGATGTATGGAGCCCAGAGCGCCGCAGTACGATCGAGTGACCTGCCCTCGGCTCGGGCGCTGTCAGTCGCGCATCCGACGACCATCAGAACGGCGATGATGCTGCGAACACTCACGCGGTTCACGCTCATGGTGTTGGTTTCCTGATGATTCTCAGCGCCCAGTCCTCGTCACTCGGCGCGGTGAAGCGCTGCAGGCCACCGGGGATGGTTGTCTTGTTTTGGAAACTACCGTCTTTGCCGTTTGCAGGGTTCCACCACGCTGCTTCGTACGTCACCTTCGGTGTGAGGCGCACGGCGATGGTATTGCCAGTCGGCAGGTACAGTGCGTAAACGTGGCCGGGTCTGGCCAGGCAAAAGGCGCGGCCGTCACTTATCAACTCGTTGTGCGGTTGCATCTCCCAGAATGGCTGCGATTCCATGAACGCCCGCGCGCCGCCAAGTTGTGTCCAAGCGGGCTCCCATGCCGAGAGCGGGCGATCATAGGGCTGCCGCACGTGAGTCTCCCAGACGCCGCCAGCTAGGTAGACGCTCCACCAGCAGCGGCGGTCTTCCTCTGGTCGCGCTTCGTCGAAGTTCACCACCAGTACTCGCTGCTTCCGCAGAAGACAACGATTAATCCAATTGCTGGTGATGCGGTTGTGCTCCAAGGCGTTTTCGAGACCCGTGCGACTGCCGGGGCTGCCCGTTTGGATCGACGTGAAATCAATCTGTTCCGCGTCAATGTAGTCGTTGTTCGGCTGATTCACGTTGTGGATGCCGCGGGGGTGATCGTACGGATCGATCTGTTGCAACTGGCGCATGAACTGAAGCGCTTGTGACAAGCGATAGTTCTCGTTGTGCTCTTCGCCGCAGTTGAACACCAACGCAGGCAAATAGCCGAACCGGGCAATCATCTGGCGGTAGTAGCGAGCGCGGTCGTAGTCCTTCCACGCACTGTCGTCTTCCAGTACGAGATACGGCACGACGCCTTTGGTCTGCATGTATTCAAACAATTCATGCCATTGGTCGAGCTTTGCTACGTCGAACCGGGTGTCGTTTCCAGCGTTTGACATCGCCTCTCGCTGCGTCTTGCCGAGCCACGGCCAGACATCCTTATCGTCGCCGCCGATGTTGTGAGTCATGATGTAGAAGG
>JASLRF010000433.1 GCA_030744095.1 Pirellulaceae bacterium
GGCTCGTAGGCAAGCGATGTAAATGTCGTTACCAGCAGCGTTCCCTTTGCCGTTGCTAGAACACCTGCGTCGCGATCATCGATCGGCCCATCCATGACAACTTCCGGCCAGCTCCACGTCGTCCCGTTGTCGTGCGATCGCATTAGCTCGATTCGTCCAAAAGGACAGACGTGTGACTCGCGACCACCCGAGCAAACCAGCAACAGTTCGCCGTTGGCTCGGCGAGCCAACGTCGGCCAGCCATGATAGCGGTGCTTGAGGTGGCTGATAACGCGAGTCTCTTCGATCTTTGCGGCGGGTGGTGCCGCGTAAGCTCGCGATGACGATAGAACAGCGGTCGTCGCCACGGCGCTAGCCATGAAGGATCGGCGAGTTTGATTGGCGTACATCATTCGGCTCCGAGAAGTGAGTTTTTGTTATCGCGGGAGGAAACACCAAGTACTTCATTTTGCGCACGAAGCATCGAACACTGAAGTACCGAACAGTTACGAAGATTGTAAACCAACAAAAGGCCGCCGCAATCGCGGACCGCTTGCGCGGCAGATGGAAAGAGACCGAAGGGGTCGGGAGTCTTTTTCGGACAACGACTTACGATCGGTAAACGCCGATGGCCGAAAGGGACTAACACCTCCGTTAAGAGTAAGATCAAGACAAGAATTGCGCTCCGACTGACGGAATCGCATCTCTCAAAGACATAATGGCTACAATCAGAGGCTGCCGCGCGCAAATACTCTAGCGTTTTCCGCAGCAAGTCCTAGTTCCGAGTGTGAGTGGCGCGCACAATGACCGGCTGCAGGTCCGCAGGCTCCATTTCAGACACACGTGAAACGGGATCTTCAAAACATGACGGCTCAAACGGCGGACGTGATCGTCATCGGCGGGGGCGTCGCCGGGTTGAGCACGGCCATGCAACTGGCCATCCACGGGACAAAGGTGCTGGTCGTCGAGCGCCAGCGGATCGGAAACGGCTCGACCGGGCGGGCGGCAGGGCTGCTCGGACAGCTTCGAGGAACGGCCGAAGCCACGCGGATGCTCATAGACGGCGTGGAGATCGTCAGGGAACTTGAGCGGTGTGCGGACATTGAAATCTTCGTTCAGACTGGATCGTTGCGGATTGCCGAGACACCGGAGCGCGCTCAAGAGATTGTGGACCTGGTTGAAATGGGCAGAGTCATCGGCTTTGAAATCGATCACATTCCGATTGGCGAGGTCTCAGAAAAACTGCCCTACATGCGGACGGATGATCTGTTGGACGCCTGCTACTGTCGCACTGATGGACATCTGCAGCCGGCCGAACTGGTCAGCGCCTACACACGGATCGGCAAAAGCCACGGCGTTGAGTACAAGGCGAACTGCCCTGTCGAAGGGATGATGATCGAAGGCGGCAAGGTAAAAGGAGTGAAGACGCCTGACGGCCCTTTGTACGCTCCCACGATTGTCAATGCAGGGGGACCATGGTCGTATCTTCTCGCCGAATTGGCTGACACTGTTCTGCCAACAGCCGCGGTGGGACATTACTATCTAACAACTCGGCCAGACGACAGCCGTCGAATCGATCGGTTCAGCCCGGCGGTGCGAGATCGCCATTTGCGCCTTTACACACGCGCCGAAAGTGGCGGCTTGATCGTCGGCATGTACGGCGAAGAGACGCTCGAGTACGACATGGAAGAACTGCCCGTCGACTTCGACATGTCGGCCATGAAGACACGGTTGGATGACATCCACGTCGCCACGCTGATTTACGTCGCCGGGCAGCGATTTCCCTGGATCAACGAACGCACGCCGATGACCATCACCACCGGAATCATGACTTTCACACCTGATGGAAAACCGTTCTGCGGGAAGATGCCGGACATCGAGGGGCTGTACTACTGTTCGGGCTTCTGTGGCCACGGGATCGTGCAAAGCCCGGCAATCGGAGTGATTATGGCTGACCTGATCCGCAACGGCCAAACCGACTATGATATCGCGGCGATCGAAGCGGACCGTTATTTCGATTCTCCGGATTTCCAGGAGCGCGCCGAGATCAAAGCCAGCTGTTATCAAATGCACGGAGGATACTACGGTCGCGTTGAGGGAAAGAAACAGTAGCCATTTCACTGGGCGCCATCTCAACTCGGCAAGGTGTAGCGCCGTCTCGCGGTATGATACGCGTATCGTTATGACCATGAAGATTCTTGTACCTACGAAACGAGTGCCTGATACGGACCAGAGAGTCCGTGTGCGGGACGACGGCATTGGGATCAATGAGGACAACCTGCCGTTCGTACTTAATCCGTTCGACGCTATCGCCGTCGAAGAAGCCTTGCGGATCAGAGAGAACTCAACGGAAGAAGTCGAGGTTGTGGCCGTCGGCATCGGTTCGGGCGAGTACGAAGACGAACTCCGCACGTCACTCGCCATGGGGGCCGATCGAGCAATTCTGATTGAGTGTGCCCCGTCGCTCGATCCGTGGAACGTGGCTCGAATCCTGTGTGAGACCGTCAAGCGGGAGAAGCCTCATCTTGTCTTGATGGGAAAGCAGGCGGTCGACGACGACGCGAATCAAGCTGGGCAATTCCTGGCCGCGCTGCTCGACTGGCCGCAGGCCACGTTTGCATCACAATTGGATTTCATCGAAGAGGGCTTGCGCGTAGCCCGCGAAACGGATGCAGGAATCGAGGTCGTTGTTGTTGGCCTGCCGGCCGTGATCACGGCCGACCTGAGGCTGAACGAACCACGCTACGCGTCATTGCCCAGTATTCTCAAGGCCAGAAAGAAACCCATCGAACGGATCGACTTCCAGCAGCTGGGGCTCGCCCTCGAACCACGGATTCAACTACTTCGAATGGAAGCCGCTTCGACCGGGCGCAATTGCCTCCGCGTCAGTGATGTCGATCAGCTGCTTGACCAGCTTCGAGACGAAGCAAAAGTGATTTGACGGAGAAATGTATGCGTATCCTGGTCGTCGCGGAACACGACACAACAACGATTCGTCCAGGCACTCGATCCGCGGTCGGATTTGCCAATTCGGTGGCGGCGTCAACTGGCGGCGAGGTCGAATGTCTCGTACTTGGCCACGAGATCGACAGCGTCGCGCGAGAAGCGGCGTTGATTTCGCGCGTGCTCAGCGCGGACAGCCCTGCGTTGGCTGACCCGGTCGCCGACCGCTACGCGAAAGTTATTGCCGATGTAGTGTCCGATCGTAACACGGACCTTGTTGTCGCCGCATCGACATCGTTTGCCAAAGACGTTGTGGGTAGGGCGGCTGGGTTGCTCGGCGGAGCGATGGCCAGCGATGTTGTGGGTCATTCACTTCACGATGGGCAGCTTGTGATGCGGCGTCCGATGTTTGCTGGGGCAGTGACCGCCACCGTGATGCTGACGGGATGCCCGCAAATCGTGACCATTCGTGCTTCTGCCTACGAAGCACCGCAACCCACTGACGTGGCGCTGGAGATCACGGCAATCAATATCGACGAGTCGACATTGCCCAGTCACATCCACTTCGAGTGTGTCGATTCCAAATCGAGTCATCGACCCGATGTGACGGATGCGAGGATCGTCGTCTCCGGCGGGCGAGCGATCAAGAATTTGGAAGACTATGAGTGCCTCGTCGGCGGACTGGCCGATCAGCTTGGCGGCGCGACGGGCAGTTCGCGTGCGCTGGTCGATGCCGGTATCACGACCAACGACCTCCAAGTCGGCCAGACCGGCAAGATCGTCGCACCGGATCTGTACTTTGCGCTGGGGATCTCGGGCGCCGTGCAACACTTGGCGGGGATGAAAAACTCCAAGGTCATTGTAGCGATCAACAACGATCCAGACGCGCCCATCTTTGAAATGGCAGACTACGGTTTGGTGGGAGACGTATACGAGCTAGTTCCTCAACTTATCCAGAGACTCGATGCCAGATGATTCAGTCACTCGCGAAATATTCGGGAACATCGACCCCTTGTCGAAGTGGATTTTCTATGCGCTAGTTGCCGGATCGCTCGGGTGTTTCACATACGGCCTCTATCGACGAGTGAGGTTGTGGAGACTGGGTCGGAACGAAGATCGCCAAGTTGATTGGCGGACCGCGTGCACTCGTTTCTTGAGCGACGTCGCGTTTCAACAGACCGTACGAGGCGCGCGACGACATGCCGGCACGGCGCACTTGTTGCTGTTCGGCGGGTTTTGTCTACTGTTCGTTGGCACGATCCTGATCGCGATCGAACACTATTCAGCCGCCGCTGTTGGGCGCGACCCAACGAATCCGCTCTTTCACAAGGGGATTTACTTCGCGGTTTTCGAGGTCGTTCTCGATACGGCTGGACTCGCGCTGCTGGCCGGTTGTGTCTGGTTCATCAGGCGTCGTGTGCGTGGCGATTCGACCATCGGTCATCATGGGTTGGACTGGTTGGTGCTTGGTACACTGGTGCTGCTCGGCGTCACGGGCTATTTGGCCGAAGGGTTGCGGATCGTTCGCGAGCAGACGCCGCAGCCGGGTTTCTCGTACGTCGGACTGGGCGTGGCGCGTCTGTTCGAGTTGTTGGGAGGTACGCACGGCGGTGCTGCCACGATACATTTTGTCTTATGGTGGACACACGCCGTTCTGGCGCTTGGCTTCATCGCAGCATTTCCATTCACTCGATTGTTGCATTCGATTGCCGGTGCGATCAATCTCGCGACACGCACGGAACGACTCGGCACATTAAATCCACTTTCAATTGAGGAAGTGGAAGCAACAGGACTGGTTGGCGCGGCGAACATCCAGGACTTCACGCGTCGGCAACTAGTTGAGTTGGATGCGTGTGTATCCTGCGGCCGCTGCCAAGACGCCTGTCCGGCGCATGAGGCCGGAAAGCCGCTCTCGCCACGCGATGTCGTGCAAGATCTTCGATCGCACTTAGTGGCTGCAGGACGAAGTGGTAGTCCCCGCGACGACGATCATTCGTCATCGCAGAGCGTGACAACGACTTTGGCCGAGACGATCTCGGCTGAGACCATTTGGTCGTGTACGACTTGCCACGCCTGTGTCGATACCTGTCCGCTGGGCGTTAACCCGTTGAGATTCATCACGGACTTGCGGCGAAACCTTGTGGCTGAGGGCGATCTTCGCGGCGCACCGGCTTCGTCATTGCAGAAAACGCAACGGTCTGGCAACCCGTGGGGGCTTCCCGCGGACGAACGATTGAACTGGGCTGAAGGCCTGGATATTCCACGTGCGAGCGACAACCCAGACTTCGACATTCTCTATTGGGTAGGTTGTGCCGCGGCGTACGATCGACCAGCACAGAAAGTAGCACGTACGGTTGTCAGGCTATTGCAGGCGGCCAACGTGAATTTTGCCGTGCTCGGCCCCGAAGAGCGATGCACGGGCGAATCGGCCCGGCGGATGGGAGACGAGTTCTTGTTTCAGGAACTCGCAGCTACAAACCTGGCGACACTCGCTCGGTACTCGGTCAAAAGAATTGTCACGCACTGTCCCCATTGCCTCAACAGCTTCAAACATGATTATCCGCAATTCGGTGGACAATTCGATGTCGTTCATCACTCACAGTTTCTTGCCGAGTTGATCGCAGAAGGCAAGCTGACCATTGACGAAGCGGTCACAAACTCGACGGGGAAGCTGACCTATCATGATCCTTGCTACCTGGCGCGCGTCAACAACGTGACCGAACCTCCAAGACAGTTGATGCAGTTGGCACTTCCCGCGGCGGACGCGACGGTCGAACTGCCTCGTCGCGAGCGTAACACGGCGTGCTGTGGCGCGGGCGGAGGACGAATGTGGTTTGACGACACACCGGACAGTCGTGTCGGCGCGAGCCGTGTGAAAGAGATGCTGGAGAGTGGCGCCCAGACGGTCGTCGTGGCCTGCCCGTTTTGTCTGACCATGATCCGAGACGGCCTTGCCGCACATGGCGGTGACATCGAAACAAGGGATATTGCCGAACTGCTTGCCGAGGCACTGGACACGAATGACTGAGAAGCAGAAACCAGGTCGCCTGACGGACTGGCTCGCATCGATGCCGGCGCCGGTATTCATGTCGTTTGCTATCGCGAGCTCATTCTCGACGTACTTCTGCATGTACGCCTTTCGCAAACCATTCTCGGCCGCCAAGTACGAAGGGCTGCAGTTTCTCGCTACCAGTCTCGACCTGAAGACGGTGTTTGTGGTCAGCCAGATTATGGGTTACACGCTTTCGAAAGTCATTGGGATCAAGATCTGTTCAGAAGTGGCGCGCAACAATCGGACGCGGATGCTGGTGGCCATGATCCTCGTCGCACAGCTGGCGCTGTTGCTATTTGCTGTATTGCCTCACAACCTCAAGGTCGTGGCGATCTTCGTCAACGGTCTGCCGCTGGGAATGGTCTGGGGGTTGGTCGTGTGGTACCTCGAGGGACGCCGCACTTCGGAAATGCTGCTGGCTGGACTGAGTTGTTCGTTTATCCTCGCTAGCGCATTTGTGAAGGACATCGGTCGCTGGCTGATGAGCGTGCACCAGGTGGATCAGTTTTGGATGCCCTTTGTCACAGGCTTGATCTTCTTGCCACCGTTTCTACTGTCCGTATGGTTGTTGAATCAGCTCCCGCAGCCGACCGACGAGGACGAGCAAGCGCGAGTCAAGCGACAAACGATGGACGACAGCCAGCGCTGGCAGTTCGTCAAACAATTCCTGCCCGGAATGCTGATGCTGTTGGTCGCGTATTTCTTCCTGACGGCATATCGCGACTTTCGCGACAACTTCGGCGTCGAGATCTTTCAACAACTGGGGTACGGCGAGAAAGAAACGGCCATCTTCATGCGTTGTGACACATGGGTGGCCTTTGGCGTGCTCGGAGCTTTGGCGATGCTGAACCTGATTAAGAGCAACCGCCTGGGATTGATCGGTGCATTCGCGATCATGAGTGTAGGTACCGCGATGATGGGAATCGGCACATTGCTTCACGATGCAGAACAGGTCGACGGCCTGACGTGGATGATTATGTGCGGGCTCGGTACGTATCTAGCCTACGTGCCGTACGGGAGTGTGCTGTTCGACCGTTTGATCGCATCGACTCGGGCCGTTGGGACGGCCGTGTTCGCGATTTACGTTGCCGACTCGATTGGTTACGGTGGGGCAATCAGCGTGTTGCTCTCCAAAGACCTCCTTGCTGGCGATGTCTCGCGATTGGATTTCTTTCGTTATCTCACTTACTTCATGGCCATCCTCGGCACGGTGCTGTTGAGTGCGAGTTGTGGCTACTTCATGTTGTTTCACAAGTCGACACATGTCAAGGCGCCGGAAGACTCGACATGATCATGCCAGGCAAAGAAGACTGCGCGGAATCACTCAATGAAGCCATGAAGAAAGGTAAGAATTCTTGGACGACGACGTTCCCTACCTGCTCCTGACGCCCGGCCCGCTGACGACTTCGCGCACGGTTCGTCAGGCCATGGTGAGTGACTACTCGACTTGGGAAGCTCGCCGAAGAGTCGGCACTCGACGCATTCTTCGTGGACCACCGTTGATTGGCATTGGATCTGGAGCGATAACTTTGGCGATCCGCATCGCACCGACAAAAGGTCCCCAGGCGTGGCCGATCGTCAAATACAAATCAATCCCCAGGCCGCCAAGGATCAAGGGCTGAACGAAGGCGACTACGTTTGGGTCGACGCCAACGAACTCGATCGTCCGTATATCGGTTGGAAGGATGATAAGGGGCCACGGCACAAAGCATTCCGCTGCATGGTCCGAGTCAAGGTCAATCCGGGTCTGCCGTACAACTTTACGATCATGAAGACACGCCTCGTGGCGGTGATTTCAACGCTGACCGCCAGTTCGGCGGCTCGACGCAGTTGCCCGAACACAAAGTCTGGTTTTTCCATCTGGCCCGTATCTGTAACCACTGCACCTACCCCGGATGTCTCGGATCTTGCCCGCGCAATGCAATTTACAAGCGGCCCGAAGACGGAGTCGTGCCTGTCGACCAAAGCCGTTGTCGTGGTTATCGCAAGTGTGTCGAAGGTTGCCCATACAAGAAGTCGATGTATCGGCCG
>JASLRF010000434.1 GCA_030744095.1 Pirellulaceae bacterium
ATAGACTCGGCCAATTAGTGTTTCCAACCATCGCTCCATCTGGCTGTTGACAGCGTGCAGCAGCCAACCAAACGGCCGCAACAGATAGAGCATGACTCCAATCACGCGAAAGAAACGATGGTGTGTGTGCGCCAAGTGGCAGGGCAGAATGAAGGTGCTTTCCAGCAGCGAAATGACCAACATCGCGATCACCGCGACCGGCAAAACAGCGATAAACTTGCCCATCACGCCCGATACATAGAGCAACGGGATGAACGCGATAATCGTGGTTGAAACCGAGGCGCTAACCGAAGGAAGCACCTCATAGGCACCCTGGACGGCCGCCGTCAGCAAATCGTCGCCACGTTGGCGATGCGCGTAGATGTTCTCGCCGATCACGATCGCATCATCGACCACGATTCCCAAAGCCAACAAGAATGCGAACAGTGAAATCATGTTCAGCGATTGGCCGGTCGCCCACAAGACGGCGCACGAACCAAGTACCGCGACTGGGATTCCCAGTGCAACCCAAAACGAAAGCCGCAAGTCCAAGAAGATGGCTAACACGATGAATACCAGAATCAGCCCCTGAATTCCGTTCCGCCGTAACAACTCCATCCGGTCTCTGACATCAATGGCGGTATCTTGCCACGTGATCAGTTCGTAGCCTGCCGGCAGTTTCGCGTTTTTGACATATTCGTGAACCTGGTCGCAGATGAGCAGCAGATCTTCGTTGGCCGTGCGATCAATCGAAATCATCATACCTGGGCGTCCGTCGATCAGATTGATCGACGATTCGACGGTGAAATCACTGAACAGATTGATCGATGACTCATCGGCAAAACCATCTTTCACCACACCCAAGTCCCCCACGGTCAGGACGACGCCGTCGCCTTGCGTGATGAGCGGAATCTTGGCGATCTCGTCGCCCGTCTGGCGTTTATTCTTTCCGCGTAGCAGTACTTCTTGCGAGGCCGTCTTCATTTTGCCGCCGGGCAACTCGATGTTCTCTCGGCGAACGATCTGCGCGACGCGTTCCAGCGACAAGCCGTATTGCCGCAGCGTCTTCTCGGGAATCTCGATGTCAATCTGGTAGTCTCGGGCACCAATCAAGTTGGCTTGCGAGATGGCCGGCATTAACAATAGGTCTTCGCGTACGTCCTCCACGACATCGCGCAAGGCAAGTTCCGCATCTCGGGATTCGACATCCGGCCCAAGCACTCCGAGCCTGATCGCCACTTGGCGCAGAGTGATCTGTTTGACTTCCGGATCTTCTGCGAGATCTGGAAAGCTCGGGATGCGATCAATCTCCGACCGCACCTCGTTCAACACCCTGTCAACGTCGACACGAGGTTCCAGTTCCAGGATCAAATGTCCCGTCCCCTCCTGTGCCACCGAAGTCTGCTTCTTAATACTGTCGATGGCCCGAACGGCCTCTTCCAACTTTTGACAAATGCCCTCCTCAATCTCATCAGGGCTCGCGCCCGGATAAGGCACGGAAATTAAGACGATCTCAAGGTCGAACTCCGGGAACACTTCGCGGCGCATGCCCATCAGGCAGGCAGTTCCAATGACGAGCACGGATACCATCAAGGTATTCATCGCGGGCGAGTTGTGAATCGCCCACTTGATGACTGACTTCATGGCGTTGCCTCCAGCCGAATCGCCATGGCGTCAGTGACGGCGGTCAAAGGCGTGACAATCACCGCGTCACCAGGGGCCAAGTTCGAAGCGGTCGCATCGGCAATCCAATACGGCTCTTCCTTCTTATCATGCGGATTTTCAACCAACTCGATCAGCCGCAGTGGTTTGATCACGCGAAGTTGCTTGTTGCGGGCCACCCAAAGTGCTTTTCCAGGACGCACTAACCTCTCGGGAATCTGCACCAAATCGCCTTCCGCCGCAACCTGGATTTCCACGACCACATACATGCCGCGGACCAGAGCCGGAGGTCCGATCGGAGGC
Organism: Pirellulaceae bacterium; assembly: GCA_030744095.1. The sequence continues at coordinate 1,945 of JASLRF010000434.1, forward strand.
GTTTCGCCTCGCACCGTGGTCGTCACATCGATTGGTTCGTCGTCGTCGAGGTCGAGGACGACGTCAAGTGGGGCATCGACAAGGACTCGACACGGCACGGTTCGCGTCTTTTCGTCCAAGCCAATTCCATCAAAACGTGACAAGTGGCCAGACCATCGGTAGCGAATGTGCGACTGCGGCAGCTCATAAAAGACCTTCACGCGTGTCTGGGGGATTTCGTATGGGCGAGCGGCTTGACGTGGCGCGGCGTTATGTTGCGATTGGCTCCGCCACAACCAATACAACTCGTCCATCTGTAGACTACATTTTACCTCCACCGCTGAAGTGTCTTCCAACGTTAGCAGCGGTGCGCCTTTTTGGACATAGTCGCCTTCTTCTGCAAAGTCTTCGACAACTACACCATCCGTTGCTGCCACAACCTCGGTTCGTTTCAGGTCAAGTTCCGCTTTTTCCATTTGTGTTTCGACCAGCTTGCGACTGGCATCGGCGCGATTCAGTTGAGTCCTCTGGAGGTGCTCTTGGTTCTTCAGGACCGTCAAGGCATTTCGCGCCGCCAATTCGACCTGCTTGGCACGGTCCAAGTCGGACTCGGTGACCACACCAGCCGTCAGACTTGAAATCCGCCCGAGTTCACGCTGTTGAAGAACAAGATCCTCTTTTGATAGCGTGATCAATGCGACAGTATTCTCAATTTCAACTGCCAACTCTTCGATGCTGGCACTCGCTTCCTTGAGTTGGTGCGTCAGCCGTTGAATTTCGAACTCATAGTCTCGTGGATCGATTCGAATCAGAACCGTGCCTTTCGTAACGAAGTTGCCGGCATTGCACTGCTCGTCCTTGAAAATGACTCGGCCCACGACTTCCGCACTCGTCGAGATCTCTCGAAACGGAACCACGGTACCTTCAGCCGAAATAGGCAACTTCCCTGTGTGTCGTTCGAGTGGAATCGTTTTGACGAACGGGGGCGGGGCGGCGGTCGGCTCCGCTGCCGGTGCCGTTGGCTTATAGACCACAAAGTACAAACCCGCGAAGCCGATCGCCAAGATCGTGACGGATATAAGTCCGCTGATAATGTGACGCCAAATTTCCGAGCGCACAATAAAGTTCCTTCTAACCGGTTGCCGATGGATGATTCAATGTCACTTCGCCATCGCGACGAGCAAAAAGCGGCTGCTTCCAACGTGCCGGGCCATGGCCCGCCAAAGCAGCCATCGTGAATTGCCAAATGTGCTCCGCAAGTTGTGCCGTCGAGAAACACCCTGCCCTTTCATCCTCGGGCGTCAACATGGAGATCACGCCGTTTGCTACACGGTAGTGCAGGCATTGACCGACGACGCTAAAGCCGATTTGACGAAGTTGCTTTGGCGGTGTGTCCGCCGGAACTAGTTCACCAAGCACTTGCAGCAATATCTCGAAATGAGGTCGCATATGCCCCTCAACCAGGTCGCGACAAGCTGACGTCGGTTGCAAGACTTCGCGCATCATTAGTCGCGTTTGCCAAGGTTGGTCATTGTCGAGCAGCCGAGTAAGCAATGTCAGGATGAAATCGTAGAGGCGTACTTCGGCGGGACTTCTTGGCGGTCGCTCAGGCAACGGGAATCGTTCGACTTGTTGTTGGCTGGCCAGCCTTACCGACTCCAGATAGAGGCACTTCTTGTCACCAAAATAGTAGTTCACGGCAGCCACGTTGACGGCCGCCGCCTGGCAAATCTCACGGACTGTCGCTGCTTGAAATCCACGTTGGGCGAATATCGGCCCAGCCGCACTCAAGATTTGCAGACGCGTGTCGTCCATTGAGCCAATCCTCTTCGCCCGCGAATAAAACATGTGTTTAAAACAAGTATATTAAACAAATGTTCTCGCGGGAAGTCGCAGCGTGTGGGCAGTCTCACGACGAAGACTGCAGTCCAGAGAAATCTAGCTGCCAGGGATTTATAGGCAAGAAGCGCCGAATAGAGAAGTGCCAGATCGAGAAATGCCAAATTGGAGGTATCAATCGTCGTAAATCACGGAGCGACGGCGACTTCGGGCATAATAGGGTCGTCGGCGACGACGTGGCACCTCGCCTTCTATGAAGAAATAGCCCCCCAACAGTTTGTAGAAGAAGAGGAGGATGAATGCCCCGCCAGTTGCTACGACGAAACCGATTGGGCTAATCGGTGTAATTCGTTCCGTTGACCCAGAAAAATAGGCAAAAACTCCACATCCAATGACAGTTCCCCCCACGCCCATGGCGAGTGTCGCGACAGCTCCTCCCGGGTCCCGGCCCGGCATGATACCTTTGGCTAAAAGTCCCACAATCGTCCCAAACCCAACCCACACAAGGACATCATTGGCCCACTGTTCGAGCATTTGGAGGGTTTCGGGGGCCATTGTCTGCGGCTCCGGTTAGAGAAGATGGATAGGCACTTTCTGTCTATCGACCGCACGTGAACGGGACTCGACGGTTTTTGTCGAGACACCGACGTTGCGGATCAAGGGATTTTCGGGATTTCTCTTGCCAGGAGGTGGCAATTCGAGAATCATTGAGTCAGAGGTCGTGTTGCCGCAGCACGACGGACTGTAGGCTCGCGAGGTGGTCGCATCTTTGGCATCGTGACCGAAGCGGGATGTCGTCAGTGGAAAGGAGGTGGTCGAGTGAACTATTTCTGTACTAGCCAACGAGGTGGCGCTGCCTGATGGCAGTCGGCGGGCTGCCCGCCAGGCAGCCACCGCTCGTGAACAGATCACCTTGATCCGCTTTACGAGACAAACGCGCCCGGCCTCCCCAGGGAGGCCGGGTTTTTTTGCGCCCAGGCTGATTGGCCCGCTTCCGAATATTCAGTCGTTCATGGCAGACCCCTCGATTCCATCTGCATCTCATGGGGTAACGTGAAAACAGGGCTGCTTTGGTCCGATCGATTGCCGTACAATGCATCATTCCCAACATTCCATTTTTTGAGGTGCTCGATGACTCACCTTTTTACCCCGCCGCGTTCCGTGTTTGTGACAGTTTTGACGGTCGGCATGTTGGCGATCGTTGGCTGTGGAGGCGACCCCGCGCCAATCACTGCAGCCAGCAGCAAATACGAGGTGGCTGATGGCGATGATCCAGGAACGTCTTCGACACAAATTCCACCGGCCGACCTGAGAGCGGACCATGGCTCGACCGTCAACCCAACGACTCCTGAGCAGCCACCATCGACACCTCCGACAGGTGCGATTCGACCGGCCAGCGACAAGCCAGAAGACCTGATGGCATATGTATCGCAGTTGGAACGCCAAGAACCTACGGGAGCCAACCGTGACGAAGTCGTCGCTGATTTTCAACGAACGCTAGAGGAGATTATAGGTATTTGTGAACGGGTCCTTGCGATGGATGCGCCATCGGAAGTTAGATTAGCCGCCGCCCGCTCAGAAGTGACATCGCTTTCTCAAATGTCACAGTTCGGCAACCCGGCGGCGTCACAGCGGCTTAAAGAACTTGTCGCGAAGTTGAATGCGAGCGAGGACGAGGCACTTCAAAAAATGGGCTTTCAGCTTGGCTTCGCTAATAAAATGGATAACTTGGGTTCGGGCAAGGACGTGGATCCCTTGACCGTGATTGAAGATCTCAATCATTTCATCACGACGGAAGCCAAGGATGAACGGCTGTTGCAGTTGGGCAATCAAGTGGCCGCGATTCTCGAGCAGGCCGGACATTCAGAGCAGGCGATCGAGGCCTTTCGGTTGATGGCCGAGGCGTTCAAGACTGTCGAGGATGAACGTCTCCGTGAAGCCGCGTCCGGTCTCACGGAACGTGCACAACTGCTCGAGTCGAACATCACGACGATGCTTTCCGAGATGCTGCAAGGTAAAGACGAAGCTGCCGCGACATTCGTGACCGCGGCTCAAGGACTGCTTCAAGCAGAAGGTGCGGGGCTCGTCACGCTGGATTTCTTCCAGCAAGTCGCTCCGACACTCGAAATCGCCAGACCCGAAATTGCTCGTGAAGTCTACACCGCGATTGAAACGGCGTTTAAGACAAGCCCAAATGAAAACTTGGCCAAGCTGGCCGAGCAGATCACTGGGAGCTACAAGAAACGATCTTCGTTAGTTGGAAGATCGTTCAGCGTCGAAGGAACCGACTTAGATGGCCAGCAGTTTGATTGGACGCAATACAAAGACAAGATTGTATTGGTCGATTTCTGGGCGACGTGGTGTCAGCCCTGCCTCGAAGAAATGCCGAATATTCGCGAGAACTACGACCGCTACCATGCCCAAGGATTTGAAGTCGTCGGTGTGAACTTGGACGAAGACACGCAATCTCTGCAGCGTTTCATGTCATTTCAAAAACTCCCCTGGCCTTCCGTCGTGGGAGCCGATCCGACTACGCGTGGCTGGAAGAACCCCATGGTCGAG
>JASLRF010000435.1 GCA_030744095.1 Pirellulaceae bacterium
ATTTCGAGTTCGCCATCCTTGGCTCTCCTATCGTGCGGCTTTGTTTGCAACCGCAGCATGATAGAAGAGCCTTTTTTAGTGGATACCAATTGAAGACGTTTTCTCAGAAAGTGCAGTTACGCCATTCTCTTTGGCGTTAAGACCACCGACTGGTTTTGGTGCGGAACCTGCTTTCGCTCGGCGCAACGCTACAACAGCAGAGCACCATCTTTCTTGGCAAGGAGCCTCCCTTTCATACTCCAAAAGGTATCACCAAAGGTATCTCCGAAGCCAAGAAACAGCAAAGCGGATCACAGCTCATTTGCCGCAATCCGCTAGTATAAAAACACTTCAGAAGAGTGGGCGATGAGGGACTTGAACCCCCGACATCCTCGGTGTAAACGAGGCGCTCTAGCCAACTGAGCTAATCGCCCGCTAAAGTGCACACTTGCAAAGTGTCCGCCGATGGCAAGCAAACAGATTGCACGCCTAAACGGAACATCCTACGTCGCCTCTGTTTGAGGTGTCAATCCGAGGTGATTGTGTTGTTCGAGCTTTTGATAATTATCGTTCTGGCGTTGCATCTAATGTGCATGAATGTCGCTGCCGCGGGTCCCTTGGTTTGTACTTGGCTCGACTGGCGCGGTGGTCGTGGTGACCCACTGGCGGATCGCGTTGGCCGCTTTCTCTGCTGGAACTCGCTGGCGTTGTTTTTGATCGGCGGCGGGTTTGGGCTGCTGCTCGCATATCTGCGTTGGGACGACGCGTATCACGAGGTGTTTCACAAGTTTCCATCGAAAATCACTTTCGGCATGTGGGAGCTGATCTTCTCATTCGTACTCGTTTCGGGCTCGGGCGTCTTGTGGTGTTACGCGCCGGGATCGAAGTTGGCGCGAGGAGGACGCATCTTGCTGCTGTTTCTGGCGGGAACCAACTTGCTGTACCACTTTCCCTTTCTGTTTGCCATCATCTCTCGCGTTCACTCGGGTACGTTCAATCCGCCGGGGGTCGTTGATGCTTCGATGTTTCGTGGGCTGATGATGGAGGATTCCGTCTTGCCGCAGGTGGTGCATTTTAGTTTTGCATCGTTCGCAATGGTCGGAATCACGATGATTGGATTTGCGCTTTGGTGCGAGCGATCGTGGGGCGAGAATGAAACGGACGCGGCGGAACCCGTGGACCGAGAATCGCCGAACCACGATGCAGAAAATATAATCGTTCGGGTTGCTGACATCGGAGAGGATTCACAACGGATCGTGGCCTGGGGAGCCCGCCTGGCGCTCGGTGCAACGTTGTGTCAGATACCCGTCGGCATGTGGTTCGTCGTGAAACTCTCGCCTGGCGCTCAACAACGCGTGCTGGGGGGCGATCTCGTCGCATCCGGCCTGCTGGGGGTATCCATCGTTCTTGCTTTGGGATTGCTCCACCACTTATCTAGTTTGGCATTGGGTGTACCGCGGAAAAAGACCATGACCATGGCGATGGCCATGGTGATTGTACTGATCACGTTGATGACGGGCGTGCTGCAGCGAATCTGAGCGACCGCTCTCTTAACCGGCATCTAGGTTGAGTCATGGGAGCCACGATAGGAAAAGGAGCTCTGTTTATGTCGATCGAATGCATCTCGATAAGCGATCCCGCTTCTGGCGCGACGGCTCGTGTCTTGGCGGGGTTCGGTTTCAATTGTTTCGAGTTTCAAATTCAGCATCAAGGTCGACCGGTCGACCTGTTGTGGGCAGCCGATCGGTTTGAGCGGGGTGACCAGCGCCCTTCAGGCAGTGGTATCCCGTTACTGTTCCCGTTTCCCGGTCGCATCAAAGGAAAGACACTGCGCTGGGATGGTCGAGAATTTCCGTTGCCAGGCGACGATGGTCGAGGCAACGCCATACATGGTTTTGTGCTCAACCGTCCTTGGCGTGTGATCGAGTCGGCGGGAAACTACGTTGTTGGCCAGTTTCAGGCATCCATCGACGACGCTCAGCTGTTGAAACACTGGCCAGCTGATTTTCGGATCACGGTTCGGTATGAATTGGAGGGGACAACACTTTGCAGCGTGTTGCGAATCGAGAATCCAGACGACAGGCCATTGCCTTGCGGACTGGGGACGCATCCCTACTTTCGTGTTCCTCTAGGAGGAAGCAATTCGAACGATGTCGAGGTCCGGCTTCCCGTTTCACGACGCTGGGATCTTGTCGAAATGGACCCCAGCGGGGATTGCTTGGCGATCGATGACGCATCCGGGTTGCAAGCAGGTCGCTCGTTTGCAGACATTCAGTTCGACGCCGTGTTTGCCGGTCTCAAATTCGACGATGACGAACTCTGTCGCGCGCGGGTCAGTGACCCTGAAAGTGGAATCACGCTGCAGCTTGAATTTGACAAGACGTTTCGCGAGTGTGTTGTCTACACTCCACCGCACCGCGAGGCGATTTGTATCGAGCCGTACACGTGCGTGCCCAACGCCGCTGATCTGCAGGCACGTGGCATCGATAGCGGGCTCCGTATTCTGGCGCCAGGCGAGTCCTTTGAAGCCCATGTCGTGATGCGATGTTCGTACGTCAGCTAACCACGTTTTGCGGTTTGCCGTTCAGGAACGCCAGAACGTTTTCGACGGCACCTGAATTCAATAGGTCACGGCCTGTTGGATTCTGGTCGGCGCTGTGTGGCGTCAGGACGACTTGCGGACATTGCAAAAGAGGATGATCGGCTGTGATCGGCTCTTGATCGAAGACGTCCACGGCCGCGCCGGCGAGATGTCCATCCCGGAGCGCTGCAACCAATGCGTTGGTATCGACCACGGGTCCGCGCGCCGTATTGATCAAGAGCGTGCCCGGTTTCATTGCCGCCAATTCCCGCGTGCCGATGAGATGGCGACTCTCGTCGGTCAACTTCACATGCAAGCTCACGACATCGCTAGTCGCCAGCAGATCTTCGAGTTTGACATAGGCAACGTCGAGCTCCTCGGCGCGGGCTGCCGTCGGATGAAAAGTCCAGGCTTGAACGTTCATTCCGATGGCACGCGCCAACTTGAGAGTCTCTCCGCCGATCGCACCAGTTCCGATGACGCCAAGCGTCTTGCCACGCAGATAGATGTTGTCCATGCCGCTCCAACGTCCCGCTTTCAGCTCGGCCGTCAGAAACGCCACGCGTCGAGCGGTTGCCAGGATCAATGCCAGGGCATGTTCTGCGACCACCTGGGCCGTCCTGCCGGGGACATTCGAGACAACAATCCCCTGCTTGGCTGCCGCAATCAGATCGACCGAGTCGACGCCGATGCTGCAGGTGCTGATCATTCGTAGCCGAGGCAGCGCGGCGAGTGCCGCAGCCGTCCAGGCCGTGTTTCCGCGCGAGTTGATCATTAGCTCGGCATCGGCAGCCCTTTCGACTTGCGCCGCGAGCGACGTTGGCCGGTCACGAAAAACTCGTAATTCGACAAGTTCCGCCAGGCGATTGAGATGATGCGAGTCGGCGATCATCAGTGGATCGTCGCCGGGGATTACAAGCGTGGGGTCCGGTAATGTCATGAAGCTGGCTTTCGATACAACTCAAAAAATTGCCGTAATTGTCGCAGCTGGGATAGAATGCAGTGTCGAGGAAAGGTTCGAGGTTGGGTGAGGATACGTCAAGTGGCGGTTGGGCTGGTAAATCCTGGCCTCCAGAGCCGGAAAACGGAGGTTGGGCTTTCCCAAATTGCCATCTTTCATAGAATTAGCCAGCAAGTTTACCTGCCCCGAACAATCCTCACCAATTTGCTCGACGTTCTTAAAGCGTTAGAGCTACAATGATTAGGGACGCTGAGAGACTGCAGTAGGAACGGTCCGAACCTATGGATGTTGCAAACAAACCACCAAAGCCACGAATCTCTGCCGAAATCGTTCGGTTGTTGTCCGCATTGCGATGGCGGATACGGACTTACGTGTGGCTCGAGGGCATTTCCGTCGCCGTGGTTTGGGTCGGTCTGACGTTTTGGGCCAGCTTGGCAGTTGATTACCTCCCCGTTTTGCTTGGTGCGAGCGAAATGCCCAGGGAGGCTCGCGCGGTGCTGCTCGCCGTCATCGCGATCGTCTTGGCCTGGATCTTGTATCGCTGGGTCTTCCGGCGGACATTCGTCAGGATGCCGAATCGAAGCATGGCGATGCTGCTAGAAAGACGATTCGGCCATTTCAAAGACGGCTTGATCACTTCCGTCGAACTCAACGGCACGGAAGTTGACCCAGACACGAGCGAACGGATGCTGTCGCAAACTCAAACCGAAGCAGTTGGCAGCCTCCGCCAGGTCAGGTTATCCAGTGTATTCGATGCGCGACCGTTGGCGTTCAGTCTGATCGGTGCGGTCGTGTTGACCGGTAGTGTCGGTTTGTTTTATGCGGCACAAGCCAACGCATTTCGAATTGGGGTCGAACGGATTTACGGGCTGGGTGATACGCCTTGGCCACGCAATGCAAAAATCGAAGTCATTGGCGTGTCCGTTCCGCAATCCTCTCAAGGGAGCGATGAGGCCGTTCGCGCGAAGCTGGTGTCATTTGTCGACCAAAATGTCAAAGTCGCTCGGGGGGCGAGCGTCACTCTGACTGTCCGAGCTGACGGTGCGGCCAAAGTCGTGCCGGAGGTTTGCACGATTTATTATCGCACCGCCGAAGGTGATCGCGGTCGAGTCAACATGACTCGCGTCGGTAGGATTCGTGACGGCTTTCAGACCTACAGCTATAACGGTAAACCGCTCAAAGGCATCCTGTCGACGGTCACCTTTGACGTCGTCGGCTACGATCATCGCTTGCGAGGTTATACGATGCAGGTGGTTGATGCACCTGCCGTCGTGGCTGCCGATCTGCGTTGCAACTTTCCAAAGTACATGGTTAACGAAGAGCTTGGACTCTGGCTGCCGCGAGACGTCGCACTGTCGTCTGGTTCACAACTTCCAATCGGTACCGACGTCACGATCATTGCCCGATCCAACAAGCCACTGCGGGAAGTCCGTGTTTTTGACACACACACAGAGAAGCCAACAACTCTACATGTCGATGCTCTGGACGATGACAAGCACGGATTTGCGATTCCGCTGGGAAAGATACATGACAACGTTTCACTAGAAGTTACCTTGATTGACACGGATGATGTCGCCTCGGAACGATCGCATCGGATTTACATTGGCGCTATCGAAGATCAAGCACCAACGATCGACATTTCATTGCTGGGAGTTGGCACGGCGGTAACACCGGATGTGTTGATTCCAATCCAAGGGACGGTGCGGGACGATTATGGCGTCGCTCGCAGTTGGTTTGAGGTGATGGTCGGGGACGGTGAATCGCACGAGTTGCCTTTGGTTGTCGCCGCCGCTAGTGAGGTATCTGCGGAGATTGACTTTCGAACTCGGCGCGGCGAGGGTGACGTCGCCATCAAGGCCGGCGACACGCTCAATTTGACCGTGAAAGCCGCTGATCGATGCGACCTGCAAGACCCTCCAAACGTTGGTGTCAGCGACCACTATCAGCTGGAGGTCGTGACGCCCGACGAGCTGCTTTCACGTCTGGAATCTCGTGAACTGGGGCTGCGCAAGCGGTTTGAACAGGTGGTTACCGAAGTCTCCGAAATGCGTGATTCGCTAGTCCGAGTGAAGACTGAAGGGCCCGAAGCGGAGACACCTGGTGCCGATCCAGCGGACGGAGGCTCGGAGGCCGACCAAGTCGATGTAGATAGCAACGCAGACAACTCGAGAGAGGCTGCCGAAGCGGCCATCGTCAAACGCAAGTGGGCGCTTCGATTGTTGCGATCTCAGCGCGCAATTTTTCAGTCGCAAAAGTCGGCACAGGAAACGCTCGGCATCGCTGCATCGTTCGAGGACATTCGAGCCGAACTGATCAACAATCGTGTCGAGACCGAAGACCGCAAAGAGCGGTTGCAGAATAAGATTGCCGACCCCTTGAACCAAATTGGACAGACGCTGTTTCCTGAATTGGATACGCGGCTTGCGACCCTGGTCGGCGCTATGGACAAGAACATTGATGCCCTGGCGGCGACCGGCAAAGAGGATGCCGATACCGTCGCGCACGCAGACGCGGCGCTCGAGCAAGCCAACGTCGTCCTGCTGGCGATGCATGATGTGCTGGACAATATGCTCGACCTCGAATCCTTCAACGAATTGCTGGACCTGGTGAGGGGAATCATCCATGACCAGGAACGGATGATCATCGAAACAAAGAAACAACAGAAGAAGCAACTTCTCGATTTTTCCGAATAGCGGCGCTGTTAGGAAGGCTGTGATTGACGCGGCCAGCTCACAGTGGACAACGACACGGTGTGACACGAAATTCAAAAACTTGGCGGAACGAACCATGGCCAAAAGTCGATTTTTGAGTGTGCCGCAAATCAGGTTGCTGGTTATCGCTCACGGTTTTCTCGCCATGGCGTTGGTTATCGCATTGGTTTCCAGCCGATGCGCCGCTGACGACGAGCAATTATCAGAGATTGAACGACTCTCACTTGATCAGAGCCGAATCGCCGATAATTATGCGCGACTCGAGCAGACGATCATTCGCATGGCGGAAATCGAAGCATCGACAAATCCGCAACGCGCCGCCTTGCTAAAACGCGCAGTGCAGCAGTCCTCGGAACGACTCACGCGGATGCAGTTGAATGCCGTCGTTAAGTTGTTGGCACCACCAGCTAAGCTCAAACGAGCTATCGATGACCAAGAGCAAGCCTTGAAGGATCTAAAAGATCTACTGAAATTGCTGCTCAGCGAAGATCGCTCGGAACGTCGCAAAGATCAACGTGATCAGGTTCGCGAGTTTATCAAGGAAGTCGTGCGGCTGATTCGACTGCAACGCGGACTTGAAGGTCGTACGCAGAATGCCGACGATCCCAAGAAGCTGGCGAGTGATCAGGAACGTGTTGCTGAACGAACTGGTGGTTTGGCCAAGAGGATCAAAGAGTTGGAAGAAGGTGAGCCGAAAGACGGTGAACCGAAGGATGGTGAGCCCAAGGATGGTGAGCCCAAGGATGGTGAGCCCAAGGATGGTGAGCCCAAGGATGGTGAGCCTAAGGATGGTGAGCCTAAGGACGGTGA
>JASLRF010000436.1 GCA_030744095.1 Pirellulaceae bacterium
CGGTGTTACGCCAAATGGAAGAATCCTCGGCGTGTTCAATTCCAACGCGCAAGAGTTGTTCAACCTGAACTGGGTTTGACCGCAAGTACCGCAACTGAATCCGCGCCAAACTGATCAGGCATTCGCCATCCAGCGCGCCCCACTGATCTGGCAACCTGGATTCATTCCGGCGCAAGACAGTATCAAGGTAACGGATCGCAGACTGCGCCGTCTCTTCGACCGGCTGATCGGCGGCAGCCAACACTTCCAGCCACTTCGTCCAACATCGCGCGCTAGATGAGACTGCCACCGCGAACTGTTCCGACGAAAATGTAATCGCTGAGAAATTATCGACAGCTAATTCCCACTGCTGCCTGGCTTCATGCAGTTGCCCCAACCAGAGCCGCGCGGTATCGGCCGTTTCGGATGACGGCCATGTCTGCAGATGTTCGCTCAACCAGGCCGCATAATCAGACAACAGGCTCGAGTCCGCCTTCGCCTCTTGCGCCAGATTCACGATCGCCAGCAGATGCGCGTTGTCCGATAGCGGATTTGTCTGTTGCGACTGCGCCAGTTCACGAAATCGTTTCCGCGCATCGCCGTAATGTTGGCGCTGCTGTTCGATCAGCGCCGCTTTGTAGGCCAGCGAGAATGCCAGCCGCCCGTCACTGCTCGCCTGAGCTGCTTGCACTGCCTTGTCGTATGCCAGCACGGCATCGTTCAAGCGGCCCTTCAAATACAGGTCACGAGCGGCGCGGGCCAAGATGTTCACGTTGCCACTACCCGCTCGCTGATTGACGCCTACGAGTAATAGCTCGGCGCGACGAGCCCAATAGGGACCATGCGTCTGCTCGATAAACTCCAGTGTCGCGACGGACTTCTTCTCCCATTCAGCCGCGTCGTTGCTGCCAGACGCACTGCCCGTCTTACGCCATTTGGCCACATAAACTTCCAGATAAGCGAAATCCAGTTCAGCCGATTCGGTACCATTGATCGCGCGACCCTTGCCGAGAGTCTTCAGGGCTTCATCCAGCTGTCCGGCGGTAACCAACAGTCGAATCGACTCGGCCCGCGCCTCCAGCCGAATCGAATCCGGATGATCCTCCGTATCCAAACCGTTCAACATCATCGCTGCAGTTTTCAATTCACCAAGCAATCGATGGCAGACAGACTGATCGATCTTGATTCGCGCCACCAGCGGATCATCGGCGGGAAGGACTTGCAGGGGCTGTTCCAACTTCTTTACAGTTTGTGTCAAGGCCGCCACACGATCGGCGCTTCCCACGGGATAACAGAGCGCCTGATTGCGTAAAGCACGTGCCCATTGGTAGCGAACGTTCTGCTGTAAGGAACTCAATTCCGCGGCTGTCAGCGCATCCGGCTGCCGTGTATTGCGCGCCGGCAATGGAATCGTCTTCGTCAGATGTTCGTCGATGGCTTCCAGTTTCCTCGCCGCTGCACGAATCGTCGTGCGAGCGAGGGCGAGAGCCTGGTCCGGTGCCGACCCAACTTCGGCTTCCATCCGCGCAAGTTCGCCCTGCGCTAACAGTGCCAGTGCGGCCTGAACTTGGACCAGCGGCAGGCGAGGATGATCTGGATTGGCGAATTCAAATTGCCGAGCGATGTCCGCTGCTTTTTGCCAAGACGTGTCGCGGGCAGCCCCCACGGTATTGACGGCCTGAGCGGAATAGGTCCGAATCAGCTCGATGGACCAATGAACCGTATCGCTCCTAGTCTTCTGAGGCGTATCGAGCCGCCCAAGACAGAATGTCTCGGCCAGCGAAAACAACCGCCGCTGTCGCAGTCCGTCGACAAATTGCTGGTCAACTTCTTCAACCGCTGCCATGCTCGACGAAACGCAGCACAGCGCCAGCAGAAAACTGCTCGCCAAAATCGCTGTGAGGGCCCAACTTGCGTTAGTCAAACTGGTTTCAATTCGGCGCATGGCAGTACGTTTCCGATGCCGTCTGGCGGCATCACAACAACTCAAGCATCTTCGGCGGCTAGATTCACTTTTTCGAAACCGATCAAACGCGAAATATCGTACGCAGCGATCACGTGGTTCAGCGGCGTATCCGCATCGGGATGAATGATCACAGGCGCCGCCTGGTTGGCTTGAAAGATGGCCGTCAGTTGTCGACGCACTTCGTCGAGAGCGGGAATCGGTCTGTCATTGATTCGCCAGCCCGGTTGGCCGTCGATCCACACGATTCGCACGACAACTTCATGCAAATCGATCTCCTCGGGCGGCCTCTCCAGCGGCTCGGCGGCAGCACCAGCGGTCGCGTCTGAGACACTGCTTTGCAAAGCGTATTCGACAATATTGAAGCTTGATGTCCAGACAAAGAAAATCAGCAGTAAGAACACGACGTCGATCATCGGCGTCATCTTGACGTCCAAAGCGCTTCGACGATCGGTATAGACGGATGGTCGACGCATCAGCGCGCATCCTCCGTGCGATAGACACCGATAGTTACGTTCCAGATACCCGTGCGGGCGCACGACAACATGATTGGCGAGATATGGCGATATGGCACTTCGCGGTCGCCGCGGATGCGGACTTCGAGTTCGCCGTTGGCGGCTTCACGCGCGACGACCAGTCGCTGGCCAAGTTCTTGGCGCGTGACAGGACGCCCCGCCAGGATCATCTCCCCGTCGCCCTTCACGTTTAACGTCAAGCGGCGGCCTTCAATATCTTCAGCTTTGGTGCCACTATCGGCGATCGGCAACGGCAGGGCCATCTGCGCTTCCTGCCGAGCGAGATGACTGGAGACCAGGAAGAAGATGATCAACAAGAACACAACATCGATCATGGGCGTCATGTCGAACCCAAGGTCACCACTTCGGAGATTCTGAGGGACTCGCATTAGCGCCCTCCTTCAACCGGTGGCGGTGGCGGTGCGGCCTTGCTGGGGTTGGGCGCGCGACGGCGTTTCAGCGGCGTGAAGACGTGCTGCGCGACATACGCTGCCTCGGCCACCAACTGATCGACGCGATTTCGAAACACGGCAAACGCACCCAATGAGGGAATCGCCACGAGCAAGCCTCCCACAGTCGTCACGAGAGCCTGATAGATCCCTTCGGCCAGATCCGCCGCTCCGGCCGAGCCTTGTGTGCTGGCAACCTGTTGAAAGGCGAACACCATTCCCGTGACTGTTCCCAACAAGCCGACCATGGGGGCGATGTTGCCAATCACCGAAAGGTACTCGATCTTTCGAAATAGCCGTGCCGACTGCTCGGCTGTCGCATCCTCCAACGCCTTTTCCACGGCTGACCAGCCACCTTCAATCTCCGTCAGGCCGTTCAACAGAACAAACGACAGGAAGCTCGGTCGCTGATGACACAATTGGCTGGCTTCATCGATCTGGCCAGCGAGCAGACGCTGCCGAACCTCGTCGCCCAGACCCTCGGGCATGATCTCGCTGCGACGAAGGGTCATGATATGTTCGAATACGAGATACGCCGCCGTCATCGAAAGGGCGAACAACAACAGCACAATCAGGAATCCGACCCAACCACCTGAGAAGATGATACTGAAAAAGCCTTCACTCGCCGGCTGTGCTTCAGTCGTGCCGCCTGGGCCTTGTGCCCAAGCAACACCTTGGAGGCCAGCAACTGCAATGAGAAACCAGAGCGTAATGGATGGCTTGATCATTCAGTGTTTCTTCTTTTCTGTGTTGCGTTTGTCTGAGCTGTTCTTGTCTGAGGTCGCGTTATCTGCATTGGACGGTGATCGTGCCGCGAACCGCCCTTGGGCGGTGGCGGCCATCGGCGTGTCAGCGTAGTCGACGATGATCTCTCGATACAATCCACGAGCTTCACCAGGTCGGTTGATCGTCTCCAGTTCGCTTCCAGTCGCCAACAGCGCCTGTGCGGCGAGCGTGCGATCTTCTGGAAAATTGATTGGGATGCGCAGGAAGGCCAGCGCAGCCCGGGCGGGCTGGCCGCGTAGCGCCTGCGCGGTGCCCAACAAGAAATAGGGACCGCCGCGGATCGCCTGCGGCATGGCCTCAACACGCGTTTGCATTCGGATCACGTCAGCGTCGGTGAGCGTGGCAAGCTGTGTCCGCCACGTTTGAGCTTCCGCCAAGAAGATGATCCTGGCGTCAGTGGCATTCGTGAGACTGCGTAGCATCTGCAGAGCTTCAGGACGTTTGGCCGTAGTCAACAGCCAACTGGCACCGATCAACTGACCTGCCGGCTGTTTGGCATCGGCCAACAGCGTCGCGGCGCGGCGTTCGACTGCCACGTCAGGTGGCCGGCCACCCCACACCAGCGGAATCGCCGAAAAATGCTGTGTCGTCGTGTCGCTGCGATAGAGCGCCAGGAACGACGCCGAAGCCTGTTCGAACTGACCCAAATTGCGGTAACACCAGGTGATCTTTGCCAATTGCTGACGCTGTACCCACTTCCTTTTTTCGATCCGCAACGCCTTCGAGTACTCTTCGAGCGATTCTTGATATCGGTGGCGATGAAAGCTCGCTCGGGCTAGTTGATGTGGCGCGGACCTGTCGCTCTCGACACGCAGCACGCGGTCAGACTTGAATGTCTGCTGGCGACCGCTGGGATGTCGCAACACCAGTTGGTCGCCCGTGAATTCTTCGACGTTACCTACGACACGCGACTCGCCAAGACCGCTCGGTGTTCTTAAGAACACACGATCGGCCGCAGTAGCAGGCATCCGGCCCACGGCATGGACGGTTGTGAAAACGACGAAGATCGACGCAATCGATCGAAGTTTGTGCAGGACTATTAATTTCGTAATCATATGTCGGTTACTATCTGCCCAGTCGCGTAACATCGACATAGACGTGTTTTCCACCGTTTTGGCGAGCCAGTTTGACCAAGAAGTTGTCGCCCCCCTGGGACGGTCCCGAACCGAATTCGATGGAGTTGATCACAGCTCCGGTCCGATTTCGCGATTGGATGTCGGCCAGTTCGCTAGGAGTCAATTGCGGTTCGGCGGCATCGGTCAAAAAGAAGATGACGTCAGGCTGCATACCCAGTGCCTGACGCAGCGCATCCAGATGCCGGGTAGCACCGGCTGGCACGACATTGCGAACAAACGCGGAAGCTAACTCCTTGTTCTCGTCCGTACCAAACATCAATTGAGGTGGACGTGGCCGATGCGGGTTGAAAACCGACGTCTTGTCGTTGTAGAAGA